>NZ_DHEI01000142.1:8515-10901 GCF_002399805.1 Flavobacterium sp. UBA4854 | reverse complement strand
CGATCAAAATTTATGATACAGTCAGAAATGACAAACTGAAGATAAGCTACAAGCAAGCTGGCATCTTTCTTTGTTTTTACATTAGTTTTATACGCTTCGATGTGCATTTTTAGTTCTTGTTTTATAGTATAACAAACGAGAACTAAAAAGTTCCTAATGGTTTTCGATTTTTTTTCGAATAAATTTACTGGCCAGATAAATATGATTGGCAATGGTCTTTTCAGAAAGATCCGTTATTTCTGCAATCTCCTTATAGCTAAGGTTTTCCAGTTTATGTAAAGTGAAGATTTTTTGTTGCTGTTCTGGAAGCTGATTAATGAAATTTTGTAGTTTTTCTTGCCTTTCTTCAAAAATTCCAGAGTCTGATTCTTCCTGTGGCACGTCAACTTGATTCGGATCAAGCTGAATTATTTTATTTTCTCTGTTAACGTGATTGATAATAATGTTTTTGCAGATAACAAATATCTGTTTGTCAAACAAAACATCTTCGTTAAGCAGTTCTCTTTTATTATATAGTCTAATGAAAGTTTCCTGAACAAAGTCTTCAGGAGTAAATACAGAAGAGTTAAATCGTTTGGCAATATTTATTAGTTTATCGTAGTAGCTGAAGTAAACTTCCTTAAAAGCCGCTTCATTACCTTTTTTTAAACTTAAAATAAATTTTTTATTGTCCATAACGAAAATATCGTAACTAGCTTCCTAGTCTAAACTCATTGGTATCAATATTATTGTATTCAGAAATTTGAGCAATTTCAAATCAGAAATGTAATAAGCTACAAAGAACCGTAATTAAATTTAAGATTTGACGCTTTTGCAGCAGAAATGTTACAAATTGAGGAAAGCTTTTTTTTCTGGTGGAACAAAATTAAAAAGAATGTTTTGGAGTTGAGGACTTTCTTTTAGTAAAAATGGAAAGCAATTATTCTCTTTTTATTTCTGAAAATGTATCGTCAATTTGAGACTGCTTATAAAACACCTTTATAAGCAGCTGTAAGTTTATCTAGAAAAAGAAAAAGCTTTTCGTTCATTTCTGTATAATCATGAGAAAGAATTTCTTCAGGATTTTGAACAAATGGATATTTTTTGCTTTTGGCTAATAAATCAGTTTCGCTTTCAATTAAAAGAGAAACGACTTTGGTTGTGAGTTCCATATGACATTGAAAGCCATAAACAAGATCAGAATAGGAAACAATCTGAACAGGACACCCTTCGCTAAAAGCCAAGACTTTACTTTCTTTAGTTAAACCTGGCATATCGTTGTGCCAATGGCCAACATTTAAAGTGGTGCCAAAATGATTTATTTTGTCGTCTACTAATCCTTCTGTAGTTAAAGTAATCGAAAAGACTCCAATTTCTTTTTCTGGACTATGACCAAAATTTGCTCCTAAAGCTTCGCCAATAAGTTGCGATCCCAAACAAACTCCCACAACTGCTTTTCCTAGAGAAATGCATTTTCGAATCAAAGCAATTTCAGCTTCAGCATTAAAATAACGACATTCTTTAAGAGTCGTGTTTGGACTTTGAGGTCCGCCCATTACAATCAGCATGTCTATAAAATCAGCAGAATCTGGCAAAGCTTCATTTTTATAAACTTTAGAAAAAGTTATTTTGTGATTTCTGCTTTCTGCCCAATTCAAATACGCGCCTGGAGCTTCGTAAATCTCGTGTTGTATAAAGTGTATGTTCATTCGATCTAAAAAAATTACAGCAAATATATTAGGATAAAGAGCATTTTTGATAGTCCACTTTTTCTTTTACTGAAATAGTCCAGATTTAAGAATTCAGCATAAGAATCATCTGAATATCAACTCTATCATAAGCTGATGAAAGGCCTGTTACTTCTTTAAATCCTAATTTCTCATACAATTTAATAGCTGGTTTCAATTTGGTATTGCTTTCTAAATAAATTTTAGAAGCTCCTTTCTCTTTAGCCCATTTTATCGCAGATTCAGCCAATAATAATCCAACACCTTTTCCTTGAGCTATCGGACTAACGGCCATTTTGGCTAATTCGTAATCGTAATCTTTTCCTTCACTTTTTATTAATGCACAAACGCCTAAAACTTCCTCGTTTAAAACTGCGGCAAAAATTTCTCCGCCTTTGTTTATAATATAATCTTCGGCATGATCAAGCGCTTTTACATCATTTGGTTCAACTACAAAATAATTTGAAATCCATTCTATATTTAAATCCTTGAAATCTTTTTTGTATTTCGGGTTATAAGTTACTATTTCTACTTGTTCGTTATTTTTCATAATGCTATTAAATACTATTTTTTATTATTCTGCCCAATTTTTCCAGATCAGAATTTACGCGTTCATTCCATTCCAAAACATAGGTTAATCTCATGCAGTTGTTGTATTGATTGTACTGCGAAAAAATTCT
>NZ_DHEI01000142.1:8037-8333 GCF_002399805.1 Flavobacterium sp. UBA4854 | reverse complement strand
TCTAATTCTATCCATAACATGAAACCGCCTTTTGGCTGCGCTATTTTGGTGTTGTCTGGAAAGTAAGATTCTACAGCACGGCTAATCTGAAGGTAATTATTGTAAAGCTTATTTCTAAAAGACCTTAGGTGATGATCGTAACGTCCATGTTCTAAGAAATCTGCAATGACATCTGAATATAAAGAAGAATTGCAAACCGTTTGAACTAGTTTTTGACGTATGATTTTATCTTTAAATTTTCCAGGAGCAATCCATCCAACGCGATAACCTGGTGCAAGCGTTTTAGAAACAGATCC
>NZ_DHEI01000142.1:1557-7865 GCF_002399805.1 Flavobacterium sp. UBA4854 | reverse complement strand
TCTGAACCAAAGTAAAGATTACCGTAAATATCGTCTTCAATTAATGGAATATTATATTGTGTTATCAGTCGTACCAGTTCTTGCTTGTTTTCATCAGGCATTTGAAACCCCATTGGATTATTGAAATTGGTAACAAAACAACAGGCCTTTATTTCAGGCATTACTTTTTTTAAAGCGTCGAGATCTATTCCATGCAAAGGATGGGTCGGAATTTCAACAGCTTTTAAACCTAATGCCTTAATGGCTTGAAGTATTCCAAAATAAGCAGGACTTTCTACAGCAACACTGTCTCCTGGAGATGTCACGGCCATAAGTGCATTGTACATGGCATGCATAGCGCCGGAAGTAATTACAAGATCATCTTCGGTAATTTTTCCTTCCATGACAAGCGCCCATTTTGCAATGGCACGTCGAAGTTCTTCAGATCCTTGAACGGGTTCGTAGGTTGTGCCGGCGTCACTTCTATTTCGTACAGCATTGATGATTCCTTTGTTAAGTTTTGCAATTGGAAGAAAATTTTTTCCAGGTAATCCAAGTGCAAATTGTGTCACATCGGTTTGATTGATTGTGCCGAAAACTTTATCAATAAGCTCCTCGGGCGTATTTTCTGTTTCATGATTATCTATACTCGCAATTGTTGGAAGTGCCGTTGTGCGTTGTGAACTTTTGCTTACATAATATCCCGTTTTTGGACGAGATTCTATAAGAGAACGGCTTTCGAGTTCTAAATACGCTTGTTTAATGGTATTAAGACTAACATTATATAGTTTCTGCGCACTTCGTACAGAAGGCAGTTTGTCGCCAAGCATTAAAGTTTCAGTGTGAATTTGATCTTCAATGATTTTGGCAATTTTTAAATATAATGTTTCTTGATTCTTCATTGTGCTTTTTCTTAAGCGTTTAAAGGTTTAGATAATGAATAAAATGTTCGGTACTTTTTTTTAGTTGTTCAGCATTATTGAAATTGGCACTTCTTTTTTTCGTTAGAAAATTTTTGATGTATTCTTTAAATGCTGCTTTGTCTTCATTTGTCAAACTTCCGTTATTATAAATTTTAAATCCGATTTCATTATTTTCATCCAATACTAAACTAGCAAACGAATTTATTTCATTGTCTTTTTCGCAGAGAAGAAAAGGCATTCCAAAAAGCATTTTATCTTCAGCTTTTTCACGCATGTTCTGAATGAAGATGTTTTGCAAAATCTCCATATCAAATACATAAACTTCTCTAAATGTTGTTTCTTTCTGTGTTGCTGCTTTAGATTCCATATCTTTTTTTAGCAAAATTATTGCTATCGGGTTTATGGGTACAGATACAGAAAAAACTTTTTTTACGGGTACAGATTAAAATTACTGTTTTTTGTTGAGAGGAAGAAATAATTGTAAAAAGAAAGTCCCTGAATGTTATTCAGAGACTTTAAATTATAAAGAAGAAAAGGGAATTAATTATTGATTTTCCTTTTCTAAATCGGCAGCAGAAATCTGATCTAATATATTCGTTTGATTTGGCGAAATATAGTTTTTATTTTCGATCGTTGCTTCTTTCTTAAAAAGAAGATCTAAGGCATTATATAGTTTTAATAAAACATCACGATCTGCTTTATCAATTTCTAAAGCAGTATTAAAGTTAAAAACATAATTATTCGAATTGCGCACTTCGACTTTTATTGTTTTTGATGTGATCTTAAATTTAACTATATCCATATGTTTGTAAATTACCTTTGCAAAATAACTATTTTAATGGCAGTTTTTGCGGATATTTTTTGATTTTTTAATTACAAATATTTTTTATTCTCCTCTTTTAATTTTAGCAATACATCCATTGCTTTTTGCGCGTCATTTTCATCAACAAATATATGGTCGTGCAAATAGGCAGCAACTACATTGCAGCTTATATTGGCTTTTCCTAAAGCTTGAGAAAATGCAGCAGTTAAACCTACTGCAGCCAAAGAAGAATGAACTTCTAAAGTAATCCAAGAAGCAACATAAGAGAAGTTAAGATTAAGTTCTTCTGCAAAGTGTTTTTCTAGTACAACTGTAATTCCTTCTTGCTCTTTAAATAGAAATAAAATTTTAGAAAAAGGAATTAAATTTAAAGAATCTACTTTGGTGAAAACATACTTTCCGTTATTAAGAAGAGGATTAAGATTCTCTAAAATAGTGCTCAAATTTGTTTCGCCTTCCATAAAAATAGGATTGATTTTTATTTAAAAATAATAAAAAACCCTTAAACATTTCTGCTTAAGGGTTTTACCTTCTAAGTAGCGAGGACGGGAGTTGAACCCGTGACCTCAGGGTTATGAATCCTGCGCTCTAACCAACTGAGCTACCTCGCCTGGACTGCTATCATGAATTCGTGATTGCGGGTGCAAAGATAGAAATAATATTAAAGCGTGCAAGCATAAATTGAAGAAAAAAAAATATTTTTAAAAATGCATTGTTTTTGGACATATATTCTTATATTTCGAAAAAATTAAAAGTAGCACATGGATTCAAAAATACGTTACGAAATCGAGTTTCCGATCAATTCTTCGCCACAATTATTGTATCAATATATATCAACGCCGTCAGGTTTACAAGAATGGTTTGCTGACAATGTTAATTCAAGAGGTGAAATTTTTACTTTCATCTGGAATGATTCGCAGGAAAAAGCACGTTTGGCTTCAAAAAAATCTGGAGAAAAAGTAAAATTCAAATGGGTTGATGATAGCAGTAAAGATACCGAGTACTTTTTTGAACTTCATATTTTAGTTGATGAGTTGACTAAAGATGTATCGCTTATGGTAGTCGATTTTGCTGATAAAGAAGAATTAGGCGAGGCTAAACAATTGTGGGAGAACCAAATCTCAGATCTAAAACATCTTATAGGATCTGTTTAGTAAAAGTCTATTTTATACCTTATATTTGCCCTGAACAAAATTCAGGGTTTTTTTATGATTAATTTTAACGGAAATATAGCGCAAGAAGATACAATATTAACTCAAAACCGCGCTTTTTTATACGGAGACGGTATCTTTGAAACAGTAAAAATTATCAATGGAAAAATCTTGTTTCTTGAGGATCATTATTTTAGACTAATGGCTTCTATGCGAGTAGTGAGAATGATGATTCCGATGGATTTTACAATGGAATATTTTGAAGAGCAAATTCTGAACTTGGTAAAAGAACAAGGAATTGCATCTTCAGCTCGCGCAAGAATAACCGTTTTTAGAAATGATGGCGGTTTGTATCTTCCGAAAACTAATGATATCTCATTCTTAATCAATGCAACTCCAATTGAGAGTGTTTCTTATGCTATAAATCCAAACGAATACGAAGTAGATTTGTATAAGGATTTCTATGTGACAAAACAGTTATTGTCGTCTCTTAAAACGACTAATAAAATGATTAATGTTACTGGAAGCATCTATGCGCACGAAAATGACCTTGCCAATTGCATTTTGCTAAATGACAGTAAAAATGTAGTCGAGGCACTTCAGGGAAATATTTTTATGCTAACAGGTAAAAAGCTTATTACTCCTCCAGTTTCAGAAGGAGCTTTAAACGGAATTATGCGTAAACAAATTTTAGCGATTGCTAAAAAAATAGAAGGCATAGAAGTGCTAGAAGAAATAATTTCGCCATTTGATCTTCAAAAAGCAGACGAATTATTTCTGACTAATGTAATCATGGGAATACAGCCGATAACTAAATATCGAAAAAAAGAGTTTACAACAAATCTGGCTCATTTATTAGTGCAGAAACTAAATGAATCCATAGTTGAAAATTAATTCAGATATGGATTTTCTGGTGCGTTAGACCAAATAAGATAATCACCGCCTAGCTCAATAATCTGCTCTTTCCAAAAGTGAGTGGTAGATTTTCCGATGATTTTATTTTTATAATTATTATCAGCAATAATCCAAGAGTTTCCTTGCATCTCATTCTCAAGCTGATTTTCTTCCCAACCGGTATAACCTAAGAAAAAACGAATATTATTTTTGCTAATAGATCCGTTGTTTATAAGGTCTTTGGTGGACTCAAAATCGCCTCCCCAATAAATTCCATTTGAAATCTCCACACTGTTTGGAATTAACTCAGGAATATTATGGATAAAATAAAGGTTGTCTTGTTCTACAGGGCCTCCGTTATATATCTTAAAGTTAGCATCAATCTCAGGGATTAAGTCATTAATGGTATATTTTAATGGCTTATTAATTATAAAACCTATTGATCCTTCTTTGTTATGGTCTGCTAATAAAATTACCGATCTGTTAAAAGATAAATCTCCAATTATTGAAGGCTCGGCAATAAGCAGGTGTCCTTTTTTTAATTTTTCTGAAATCATACGGTTACAATTTTTATTAAATTTAATCATAAAAAAATTAAAATCACAAAAAAAATCGTTAAACCGCATAAAAAAACCTCCCATATGGAAGGTTTTAATTATATTATAAGTTTAGAGAACTTTCTTACTTAGTTCACTGCACCTTCTAATTCAGCTCCAGCTTTGAATTTTACAACGTTTTTAGCTGCGATTTTGATAGTTTTTCCTGTTTGAGGGTTTCTACCGTCTCTAGCAGCTCTTGAAGATACTGACCATGATCCGAAACCTACTAATGAAACTCTTCCTCCTTTTTTCAAAGTAGTTCCTACATTACCTAAAAAAGACTCTAAAGCTAATTTCGCCGCAGCTTTTGTAATTCCTGCATCAGCAGCGATAGCATCGATTAATTCTGATTTGTTCATAATAATTAGTTATTAATTGTTGGTTAAAAAAAATTGTTAATACACAAATTTAGTAGGAAATCCGTTGCGTGCAAGTGTTTTCTTTATTTTTAGCAAAAATTGTTAATAACTTGCTTTTTTTGTTCATAAAGGGTGTTGTTCATCGATAAAAAGTAGGTACAAACCCCTGTTTTACTGACCTTAATACACTTTTGCAGACTCCGAAAAACTCACTCCATTTAATAATTCTGAAGCAAGCATTCTCTTTTTTCCTGGAAATTGTAGACTTAATAACTGAATAAAGCCATCTTTTATTGCAATCTTGATTTCTTTTTTAGTACTAATTAGCTTTCCAATCTCATAAGAGTGTGATTCTGAGACTAGTTTGGCTTCATAAATTTTGATGTTTAATTCTTCATTTTGGTCTTTCAAAAAGCACCAAGAAGCGGGATAAGGACTTAAACCTCGAATTAAGTTGTTGATTTCTGTCCCAGATTTGGTCCAATCAATTTTGCAGTTTTCTTTATTTAGTTTGTAAGCTGTTTTAATATCGTCATTATCTTCTTGAATTGTTGTGGTAACATTTCCGTTTTCAATAACCTTTAAAGTATCAATTACAGTTGTGCTTCCTAATTCCATTAAACGATCATGCAGTTGTCCTGCTGTTTCTTCTGGTTCAATATTGATTTCAGAATTTAAAATCATTGCACCAGTATCAATTTTATCATCTATAAAAAAAGTGGTAACTCCAGTTTTAGTTTCACCGTTAATAATCGCCCAGTTAATTGGAGCGGCTCCACGATAATTTGGAAGCAATGAAGCATGAAGATTAAAAGTTCCTAAACTTGGCATTTCCCAAACCACTTTTGGCAGCATTCTAAAAGCAACTACAATTTGTAAATTGGCATTTAACGCTTTTAATTCTGCTAAGAAACTTTCATCTTTTAAATTGGTTGGCTGTAATAAAGTAAGATTGTTGGCAAGTGCATATTCTTTTACTGCCGAATATTTTATTTTTTGTCCGCGACCTGCTGGTTTATCTGCAGCAGTAATTACGCCCACGACTTCGTAGTTATTTTTGATAATGGTATCCAAAATGCCAACAGCAAATTCTGGCGTTCCCATAAATATAATTCTCAATTTCTCCATTATGATTTTAAAGTGTATTTATTATTCGCTTGTATAATGATATGATTATTTTCGAGTAATTCCTGAAGAACCGATAGAATATCTTTGCTATTCATTTTTATCTGGTTTTCAATTTCTCTCGAAGTCAGCGAAGCGTTTTTCAATAGAGATAAAATCCTATCTGCAATCGAATCGGCTTCGGTAATTTTTCCTTTTAGTGTAATGCAGTACGAACAAATGCCGCAATTTTCTCTGGTTTCTTCTCCAAAATAGTTTAAAACCAATCTGTTTTTGCAGGTTTTATTGTCTTTTATATAATGTAAAACAGACAAAAGCTGTTCTTTTTTAACTTCATTTTGTTTTTCTAAATACTTTGAAACCCTATTTATGGTAAGGTCGTCTTCACGGACTTCATTAAATAAAATGGTAGCGTCGTTGTTTTTAGATTTGTATTCTATAATTTCTTTTTCTTT
>NZ_DHEI01000142.1:0-1346 GCF_002399805.1 Flavobacterium sp. UBA4854 | reverse complement strand
TAAGTTCTTAAAATTGCCAAAATAATTTCTTCATCATTCGGATTCAAGCTCATATATCGAATCACTTCTTTAGACTCAATCAAGAATTGTACGCTAATTTTCTCTGAAAATTCCTGAGACATTGTAATAATTCCTTGCTGGCTCAAAAACTGTAAAGCATTGTATGTTTTGAGAGTAGGGAATTCGTATTTATTGCAAAAATGATTCAATTTGAACGAGAAAGTTTCGTCTAAACCTTCGCCGTATGCAATCTGAAAATAATTACAGAGTTTGATGTACATCGTTTTTAAAAACTTCTTATCAGGAAGAATGTTTATAAACTGCTGTTCGGTCTGGATCATGTCTGAATTATTGTAAAGCAAAACCGAAAAAGCTTTTTCGCCATTTCGTCCCGCCCTGCCAGACTCTTGATAATAGTTTTCTATATTTTCTGGAAGCTGTGTATGAATAACAGTTTTAACATTGTCTTTGTCAATTCCCATTCCAAAAGCATTTGTTGCCACAATAACCTGAGCTTGTTGTGACATCCATAATTGCATGTTTTTGTCTTTTTCTTTAGCCGAAAGACCGCCGTGATAATAAGTCGAAGTGAATCCTAAAGATTGCAATTGAGAAGACATGTTTAAACACGCTTTACGATTTCGTACATATATAATAGAAGGTTGCGGATTTTTTTTAAGGATTTGTTCGGTGCGATATAATTTATCTTCCACTTCAAAAACCATATAAGCAATGTTTTTTCGCTCAAACGATTGTTGAAAATGTCTTGGATTTTTTAATTCTAATTGTGTTCTGATATCTTCAATAACTCTCGGAGTTGCCGTTGCTGTTAAAGCTAAAAAAGGAATTTTCGGAAAGTGTTTTTTAAGTTCTGAAATTTTAAGATAAGCAGGTCTAAAATCATGACCCCATTGCGAAACACAGTGCGCTTCGTCAATAGCAATTAAATTTATGGGTAAATTTTTAATACGCTCCAAAATCCAGTCCGACTGTAATCTTTCTGGAGATAGATATAAGAATTTGTAATTTCCGTATTGGCAATTGTCTAGAAGATCGATCAATTCTTCGGTATGAATTCCGCCTGTAAGAGCAATTGCTTTAATATCTCTTTTTTGCAGATTGGCTACCTGATCTTTCATTAAAGCAATCAAAGGAGAAATAACAAGGCAGATTCCTTCTTGCATCATGGCGGGAACCTGAAAACAAATCGATTTTCCGCCGCCCGTAGGAAGTACGGCAAAAGTATCCTGTCCTTCAAGAACAGAATCAATAATTTCTTTTTGCAACGGTCTAAAACTGTCGTGTTTCCAGTATTTTAGAAGAATATCCTGCGCTCCGAGCATTGC
>NZ_DHEI01000030.1:0-6545 GCF_002399805.1 Flavobacterium sp. UBA4854 | reverse complement strand
TTGAAATCATGCCGCAAAAGTAATCAAATGTGGCAATTAGGAAGTGAGAAAATGAGTCAATTTTCTAAACTTAGAACCTTAAACTTGAAACCACAATCTCTTGACACAAGAACGCATCATATTAGGTATTGACCCGGGAACCACAATTATGGGGTTTGGATTGATTAAAGTAATCAACAAAAAAATGGAATTTCTGCAATTAAACGAATTGCAATTGTCCAAATACGACAATCATTACCAAAAACTAAGAATAATTTTTGAAAGAACCATCGAATTAATTGAAACGCATTGTCCAGACGAAATTGCAATTGAAGCACCTTTCTTTGGCAAAAACGTACAATCGATGCTGAAATTAGGCCGTGCACAAGGTGTTGCAATGGCAGCAGGACTTTCAAGAGGAATTCCGATTACGGAATACGAACCTAAAAAGATAAAAATGGCGATTACCGGAAACGGAAATGCCAGTAAAGAACAAGTTGCCAAAATGTTGCAACAGCTTTTAGGTTTAAAAGAATTACCAAAAAACCTAGATTCAACAGACGGTTTGGCGGCTGCGGTTTGTCATCACTTTAATTCTGGGAAAGTTGTGGCTGGAAAAAGCTATTCGGGTTGGGATGCTTTTGTGAAACAAAACGAGGATCGAGTGAAAAAATGAGCGGTATCTACATTCATATTCCTTTTTGCAAGCAAGCTTGTCATTATTGCGACTTTCATTTTTCAACTTCAATGAAAAAGAAAGACGATATGGTTTTGGCATTAGCCAAAGAAATTGGCATGCGTAAAAATGAGTTTGAAAATGAGATTGTAGAAACCATTTATTTTGGCGGAGGAACTCCTTCGGTTTTATCAAATGACGAAATAAACTTTTTAATTTCAGAAGTTTATAAGAATTACAAAGTTGTAGAAAATCCAGAAATAACACTCGAAGCCAATCCTGATGATTTGTCTCCTGAAAGAATTTTAGAATTATCTAAGAGCCCAATAAATAGATTAAGCATCGGAATTCAGTCTTTTTACGAAGACGATTTGAAAATGATGAATCGTGCTCATAATTCGGCGGAAGCCAAAAAATGTTTGGAAGAAGCAACAAAATATTTTGACAATATTTCGCTCGATTTGATTTATGGAATTCCAGGATTGAGTGACGAAATGTGGAAGCAGAATATTCAGACTGCTTTGGATTTTGGTGTTCCGCACATTTCGAGTTATGCTTTGACGGTTGAGCCAAAAACAGCTTTAAGCAAATTAATTCAA
Organism: Flavobacterium sp. UBA4854; assembly: GCF_002399805.1. Lineage (NCBI taxonomy): Bacteria > Pseudomonadati > Bacteroidota > Flavobacteriia > Flavobacteriales > Flavobacteriaceae > Flavobacterium > Flavobacterium sp. UBA4854. The sequence continues at coordinate 5,291 of NZ_DHEI01000030.1, read as the reverse complement.
ACCGGAAAAGTTGCAGAACCACAAGATGAAGTCGCTTCCAACCATTTTACAATTTTGGTTGAAATGCTGCAAAAGAATGGTTTTATTCATTACGAATTATCCAATTTTGGGAAAGAAAATTATTTCTCTAAAAACAATTCGGCGTATTGGCTGGGCAAAAAATATATCGGAATTGGTCCTTCGGCACATAGTTATGATGGTGAAAAAAGAGGCTGGAATATTGCCAATAATTCTCTGTATTTAAAAGCGATTCAAAATGATGAACTTCCAATTGAAACCGAAACATTAACCATTTCAGATCGTTATAATGAATATATTATGACAGGATTGCGAACCATTTGGGGCGTTTCTTTAGAAAGAATTGAAAAGGAATTCGGTTCAAAATATTTGAATTATTTATTAGAACAATCTCAAAAGTTCTTAAACGACGATTTACTTTCGATCGAAAATAACATTCTAAAACCCACGATTAAAGGAAAATTTTTAACGGATGGAATTGCTTCAGATTTATTTTATCTAAATTTGGATGAATAAAAATTAGCCACGAAGGCACAAAGGCTCAAAATTATTAAACTTTGTGACTTAGCGTCTTTGCGGCATAAAATCCAAATTTGTGTTAGCTAAAATCAACAACTTCGAAATCGACTTATCAAAACCCATTGATATTTCTATTTCTTTAACCAATACAGATGAAAATCCGATTGCTTGGTACATTGAAAAACCAATCATTGAACCAGTAGTTTTTGGCGACTGGATTGGGAAAGTTTCAGAAGGAAAATCATCTACTAATTTCAATAATATTTTCTTCAATCCGCATGGGCATGGTACGCATACGGAATGTTTAGGTCATATTACGAATGATTTTTACAGCATCAATCAATCGCTAAAACAGTTTTTCTTTTCTGCTAAATTAATTACGATTGAACCTGAAAAAATTGGAGATGATTTTGTGATTACGAAAGAACAGATTCAAAAAGCTTTAAGCGCTTCGACTTCTCTCAGCTTGACAAATGAGGCTTTAATTATAAGAACAGTTCCAAATCAAAAAGAAAAGAAATCAAGAAAATATTCGAATACAAATCCACCATATTTGTCTGAAGAAGCCGCGATTTTCATCCGCGAAACCGAAATTCAGCATTTATTGATCGATTTGCCAAGTGTTGACAAAGAACACGATGAAGGAAAATTATTGGCTCACAAAGCATTTTGGAATGTAAAAGACACACACAATGTAAATTCAAATGCAAGGTTAAATGCTACAATTACCGAAATGATTTATGTTTCAGACGAAATTGAAGATGGAAATTATATACTAAATCTCCAAATCGCTTCGTTTGAAAATGATGCAAGTCCAAGCAAACCAATTTTATATAAAATTTAAAAGGTCGCCACTAATTACACTAATTTTCGTGAATTTCTTTTTTTTATTTTGCCACATATTAAAGGATTAAAAATGATTTAATCTGTGAAAATATCTTTAATCCGTGGCAAAAAAATTAGTGTGAATTCGTGTAATTAATGGTAAAAAAACTAAACAATATGATTACTGTTTCTACAGATAAAACAAAACTCGACGTTCCGTTTATACAGAACTTTTTAAAAGACATTTATTGGGCTGCAGGGCGAACCATGGAAGAAGTCCAGCGTACGATTGATGCTTCTGTCTGTTTCGGAATTTATTTAGATGGAAAACAAGTTGGTTTTGCGCGCGTCATCACTGATTATGTTGTGTTTGCTTATTTAATGGATGTTTTTATTACTGAAGAGCATCGCGGAAAAGGGTTTTCATCCATTTTAATTGAAGCTTTGATGAACGATCCTCAATTGCAAGAAGTTAAAATTTGGAGATTGGCAACTACCGACGCTCACTTTTTATACGATAAGTTCGGATTTACAAAACTTAATCATCCTGAAAAGATGATGGAAAAAATAATAAAATGAAAACAGTTTTAAAACTTGAGGAAGTCGCTTTAGTTGTTCTCGGAATCTTTTTATTCAACCGTTTAAATTATGAATGGTGGTGGTTTTTGGTCTTAATTTTAGCTCCCGATTTATCCATGATTGGCTACGCTTTTGGAAACAAGATTGGAGCACTTCTATACAACATCTTTCATCATAAGGGAATTGCACTTTTAATTTATGCTTTAGGATGCTATTTTAGCATTGAAATTATTCAATTATTCGGAATTATCTTATTTTCGCATTCAGCGATGGATCGTATTTTTGGCTATGGTCTCAAATACGAAAAAGGTTTTAAATACACACATTTAGGTGAAATTGGTAAATAAACAGTTATGAATTTAGAAACGTTTTACGAATATTGTTTGTCGAAAAAAGGTGTCAGCGAGCACTTTCCTTTTGATGAAGATACTTTGGTTTTTAAAGTGGGCGGAAAAATGTTTGCTTTGTCTTCTCTTTCGCAATGGGAAAAAAATGAGCAATCGACAAATTTAAAATGTGATCCGGAACGCGCACAGGAACTCAGAGCAGAATATGACGAGATACAACCGGGTTTTCATATGAGTAAAGTACATTGGAATACTGTGGCTTTAAACGGAGGTTTGCCTGATAAATTCGTGAAAGAACTTATAGATCATTCGTACGAATTAGTTTTCAAAAGTTTGACAAAGAAAATTCAAATTGAAATAACCGACTCGAGGTAAAATTTTTATCGAACAGACGAAGCAATTAGAAAATTAGGCATTACATTTGCATCGTTAGAAAAAAATCTTAGCAACTTAGTTACAGTGTGACTTAGCAACTTATAACAATCATGAAAGAACAATTTAAAAAATTTCTGAACGAAGAACAAGATCCAAAAGCGATTGAAAAAATCACTTCGAAACTTACAGATTTATTAATGAAAGGCGAAGAAGTTGGATATATCGCAGTGCAGAAAAAACCCGCTATTACTGTTTTTCCAGATAGTATAATTTTAACCAATAAACGTATTATTATTTGCACGCCTAAAAACTTAGGTCTTTCAATGAATTTTACAGATTATACTTGGGATGATATTACAAGCTCATTTGTAAAAGAAAATATTTTAGGTTCTGAATTTTCATTTAGCACTAATACAGACCTGATTCTTTCTATAGATTATATTCCGAAAATTCAGGCTAGAAAAATGTATACCTATGCTAAAGAACAATTAGATTTATTAAAAAATCCTGTTCAAGCAGCGGCTCCAGTTCAAGAAATTGTGGAAGAAGCAGAAGTTGAAGACGAAATAGAAGAAATAGAAACTGAGGAAGTAACTAGCTTTGCTGAAATTTTACCCGCTGCGCCAGCTGTTACAGAAACTTACGAACCGCTTCCAAATCAGCCAGTTCAACCAGTTGGAGAACGCAGATTAAGTGATTTATCTAAAGAAGAACTTTTTGATAAATTACAGAATTACAAAAAACTTCTTGACAATGGTTTAATCATGCAAGGAGAATATGACGCTTATAAAAAAGAGATATTAAGCTATATGTAATTTTAAAGTACAAAGTTTCTGAGTACAAAGTGCAAAGTTTTATCAGCTTTGTCTAAAATAAAAAAGCCCGAAATAGAGATTCTATTTCGGGCTTTGCATTTAAACTTTGTACTCAGAAACTTTGCACTTTGCACTTATAAAGTCGCCTTCTGTTTTTCTACAAATTTATGCGACTGAAGTTCCAACAATTCTTTTGCATTTTTTCTCTGCAGATCGAATAAACCTTTATCTTCGGCAATATCAGCGTAGACTTTATCATGCATTTCCGCGCTTGTTTTGACTAATAAATCGCGTTGATATTTGTTTTGAGCCAAAGTAGCTTTCATAGCAGTTTCGGCTTCTTCTTGTTTAAAGTCGAATTCTCCTTTTGGCGCTAATAATTTAGCAATAATAGGCGATGTTTCAATCGCCAGAAACAACAGCATAATAAAAAATGATGGTAGCCAAGGCAGTTTATTCAATGCATTAATACGCGCCATTAGTCCGTCGAAACCTTCAATGATTGGCTGTGTTTGCGAAACCTTTTTGTCTAAATCGGCTTGAAGCTGTACGCCTGCTTTTTCTTTTTCGGCAATTTTAGCTTCGTTGGTCTTTTTCAGCGTTTCGAATTCTTTCAGAGCCGCATCATGTTTTTCTCTCTTTTCTTTATAAACTGGGCCTTTTCCTAATTTCTTAGTTCCCGCAGTTCCTTCGGCTTCGGTAATATAAACCGAATACAAATCGTTTACTTCTTTTTCTTTCTTTACAATATCAGCTTTTAATGCCGCAATCTCAGCTTTATTTTTATCTAAATCTGTTTTGAAATACGTTCCAATTTGTTTCTTGTTGGCCAATTCCATTTCGTTTTTCTCTTTAAGCAAAACGGTATTGATTTCTTTTTCGAAGATTTTAATCTCCAAAGGTTTCGAAATTACAATAGCAATAATAATAGCCAAAGCAATACGCGGAGTTGCTTGCAGGAATTCGTCTAAAAAACGATCTCTTTTCTTAATAGTAGAAACAATGAATCGGTCTAAATTGAAGATTAATAAACTCCAAACAAATCCGAAAATTAAAGCTGGATAAATAGAATCGAAAACGGTAAAAAGTGCATAAGCACTGGCTAGAAAAGCCATTACTGCTGTAAAGAACACCGTGGCTCCAATACCAACATATTTGGTTTGTTCGCCTTCTGAGCAGTCTTTCAGGATATCTCGGTCGACTCCTGAGCATAGGATAAAAAATTGTTTTAACATGATTGATGATTTTTGATTAAGATGATACGGCAAATTTAGCGCCAAAAATTTAATTCTCAGGCAAATAGTCGATTTGTTTTTACTAGACTCTATAAAATTTCTTTTTTTTAAATGTTATTTTAACATTAATCTATCTCTAATGTTGGCCAAGAATCATAACACTATGTTAATTTTTTTTCAAGGCTTTAGTAATAAGTAGGTCTTAGTTTCGCAACCGAAAATCAAACTAAACACACACAATGAAAAATTTTTATCTATTAACAGCATTCTTTTTATTCGCCTTTACAGGTTTTGCACAGAAAGCGATTATATCTGGAAAGATATTAGACGCCGATGACAAACTGCCTCTTCCTGGAGCTATGGTTCAAATTGTAGGCGAGAAAAAATACACCGTTTCTGATTATAACGGTCGTTTCGAGTTATTAAATATTAACGAAGGAACTTACAAAGTTGAAGTAAAATATATTGGATATGCTACTTTAACTCAAGAAATAAAAGTTGAACAGGGGAAAAACAATGTAATCGACTTTGCACTTAAAGCTTCTGAAAACGAACTGAAAGAAGTTGTTGTTGGAGAC
>NZ_DHEI01000111.1:3850-7582 GCF_002399805.1 Flavobacterium sp. UBA4854 | reverse complement strand
AATTCATTTTTATTGAACCATGACAAATCGAAATTTTTATCAAAGTATTCTTTTTTGGTTTTTACGTTTTCCTGCTTTTTGATTTCGCCTAGAGAAACAATCCAATTTTCTATCACCTGAGAAAATGCTTCAGAAGTTTGAGCCTCTTCAACTTTTGGTAAGATTTGAAACAATTGTTCATCCCAGTTTTTGCTTCCATCAGTGACATTTGGGTGATAATATTTTAAAAAGCCCCAAACTTTGCATGTCGCAGCTAACTTTTGAGTTTCAGTTATTGGTTTGGAAAAAGAAATTTGAAATAATAAAACAAAAGCAATTAGTAGTGTTTTTTTCATTTAAGATCTGTGGTTTTTGGTTTCGGTTAGTTAGTAGTTTTTTTTTAGACTTGTTCAAAAATGGTTTTAAATTGATACAGGATTCTTTCGATTAAACGCAGATCTTCGGTTACAATTTCTGCGCTTCCTTTCATTTCCTGCTGGAAAGCAATTTGTTTATCGTATGATGTTTTCAGGCCTTTTGGAAGTGCAACATCTATTAGCAGATTTCCATCTTTATCTGGCACTAACGAAATGTTTTTAATTTCGCCTTTTAAAACACCAAATTCGCGGTCTGGATAATTTGCCAAGCGAATATTGACCTTTTGTCCCACTTTTATTTTACCTGAATTTAAAGCTGGTGCTTTCACTTTACCAATAAAACTATTTTTTGCATCTGGAATAATTGAAAATACATTGTCGCCAACATTTATGGTCTGATTTTCATTCCAAACTTGTAAAAATGTAACCTTTCCGCTAATTGATGATTTTAGCGCATATGCCAGTTCCCAATCTCTTATTACTTTTTTTAACTGATAAAAGGATTGTGAAACATTACGGCCAAGATTAACCTCTTCTTTAGTGCTGTTTATTTGCAGATTCTGGCTTGATTTTGTGTTATCAATCAAAGAAGACCTTAATTGAGAAATCGATGACAACAAGCTTCTATAATTCTTTTGCGCTTGAAGGAAAGTCAATTTTTTAACTTCCATTTCTTGAGCAGAAATAATTCCTTTGTTGAATAGCGTTTCAAAACGTGCGACTTCGTTTTTCTGAAGTTCCAATTCTCGCTCATTAATCACCTTTTGTTGCTGCAAGATTTCTAACCTTTCTGTTATCTGAATTTTTTCAGACTGTTGCGCTCTGGTTTCGACCTGAAAAGGATGCAGATCTTTATTTAATTCCTGCGCCTGATAATCTTTCTGAAATGCTGCATACGCGCTTTCGATTTCCCCCAGTTGTGTGTTTTTCAATAACTCAAAAGGGAACTCTTTTTTAGTGTTATTGATATCATATTTATCAACAATGCCTTTCAATAAAAAAACATCTTTATAATTGGCTGTGTTTTCAATAATAGCCAATGTGCTGTTCTTTTCTACCAATGTTTTATTCTTTACCAAAATTGCTTCAATTCGTCCAGAAGATTTTGATACGATTTTCTCTGGAGGAATATTAGTGGTAATTACAATTTCAGTTTTTACGACATCGGGATATTTGACAAACCAAGAAACAAAAAACAGCATAATGATTATGGCAAAAATCAAGACTGTCCCCCATCGTATCATCCAATGCGGTACTTTGGTCAGGATGTCCTGAACCTCTTCGCTTCTTAATTCAAATGTATCTTCGTTCATAATTAATTCCCTAATTGCAATTGGTTTCTAACCAATTCAAAATAATTTCCTTTTTGTTCTACCAATGCCGAATGGCTTCCAATTTCGATGATTTTTCCTTTGTCCAAAACCACAATCTGATCAGCATTCATTACAGTGCTCAATCTGTGCGCAATTACCACAACCGTTTTATCTTTAAAAAAAATGTCAAGCTTTTTCATGATCGCCTTTTCATTATTAGCATCTAATGCCGAAGTTGCTTCATCAAAAAATAAAATTTCCGGGTTTTTATAAACTGCTCTCGCAATTAATAATCGTTGTTTCTGCCCAGTGCTCATTCCTAATCCTTCTGCTCCAATTTTGGTGTTAAAACCTAAAGGAAGCTCGCTGATGTATTCTTTTATGTTCGCTACATCTGCTGCGTAAAGCAATTTTTCTTTATCAATTTTATCTACCCCAAAAGCAATATTATTGGCAATTGTATCGCTAAAAATAAAACCTTCTTGCATTACAGCTCCAATATTAGACCTCCATGCATTTTGCGATATATTTTTTAGTTGTGAGCTTCCAATCAAGACCTCTCCTTTTTCGGGTTCGTAGAACTTGAGAAGCAATTTCATCAAGGTCGTTTTTCCGCTTCCGCTAACTCCTACTATTGCAGTTACTTTATTGCACGGAATTATTAAATTTAAATTGTCTAAAACAGGAACATCTGAACCTAAATATCTAAAAGAAAGATTTTTAATTTCGATATCTACATTTTGCGGAACTTCGTTTGTTTGATTGATTTCTTGCTGGACTTCATCTTCTTTCTCATGAATTTCGGACAATCTGGCCAATGAAATTTTCGCATCCTGCAATTCTCTCACAAATTCAATTAATTGTGTAATAGGACCATTTAAACTCCCCACAATGGCACTTATGGCCAACATCATACCTAAAGTTATAGATCCGTCAATTACTAACTTGGCAGATAGAAAAATGATAAATATATTCTTTAATTCATTAATAATGGAAGAACCAATTGTTTGCGTCTGTTCTAAAACCAATCCTTTTATCGAAACCCTAAAAAGTCTTGCCTGTACATACTCCCAGCCCCAACGTTTTTGCTTTTCGGCATTATGAAGTTTGATTTCCTGCATTCCGTTTATAAGCTCCATTACTTTACTTTGCTCATTTGAAACTTCTGCAAATCGTTTATAATCTAGAATTTCTCTCCTTTTTAAAAACAAAACTATCCAGCCAAAATAAAGCACACTTCCTGCAAAGAAGACTAAAAAAATCTGCAGATTGAAATAGGCCAAAACAGCTCCCATAACAAACATATTGATTACAGAAAATAGTACATTAAGCGATGATGTAGTTAGTATTTTTTCAATTCGGCGATGATCATTTATTCGCTGCATAATATCTCCTGTCATTCTCACATCAAAAAAAGAAATAGGCAGATTCATTAATTTAATAAAGAAATCTGAGATAAGAGAAATATTGATTCTAGTTGATAAATGCAATAAAATCCAACTTCTAATGAGTTCTAATCCTGTTCTTCCTGCAAAAACAAAAAGCATTGCAAAAAGAATCAAATAGATAAAATGAATGTTCTGATTCTGTATTCCGACATCAACAATACTCTGTGTTAGAAACGGAAAAATTAGATTGAGTAAACTGCTCGCAAAAAGACCAACTGCAAGCTGAATAAGAAATGATTTGTATTGAAATAAATATTGAAAAAGAAACTTAAATCCTAATCCAGAATTTTCTTCTTTATCAAAATCAGATTGGAAAAAACTTGGTGTTGCTTCGATCAGCAATGCAATTCCTTCTTTTGTTTCATCATCGGCATTATTGCCTATCCAAAACTTCACAAACTCTTCTCTACTATATTCCAAAAGACCAAAAGCGGGATCAGAAATATAATATTTGCCTTTTTTTATTTTATAGAGCACTACATAATGATCGTTATTCCAGTGTAAAATACAAGGCAGTGGGGCTTCTTCAATTCTTTTTACAGAAAGTTTTACTCCTAAAGTTCTAAATCCGATTTTTTCGGCAGCATCGCTCAGAAAAAGCAAATTACTTCCTTC
>NZ_DHEI01000111.1:0-3569 GCF_002399805.1 Flavobacterium sp. UBA4854 | reverse complement strand
AAAAAAACAGAGAAGATATAAATCTTCTCTGTTTCGGTATTTAAAAACAAATTTTAGCAACACAATTTCTTTAGGACATGGCTGCGGTTACCCTAACCAAGTAAAATTAACACAGCAGCCAACTCCTAAGAATCTCAGTACCAATCATCAATACTGAGAATTTGCTCAATGTTCCACGATCGAGCGCCTATACATTCAAAAAAAACATGACTAAATTCTAAATAAGGCTATATCGTATTACTTTCAAAAAAAGTTTAAAATCAACAACAAAGACGACTTGTATCACAAATACCCGATGATGTATTTAACGGACAAGTTTCGTCTGGTGATATTAAAATGCATCCTGCTTGCAAGGCATATACCCAACATTCTGGAATTCCTCCTTTTATGGTTTTCTGTTCACTTTTTTTAATGTACTGAGCACCTTCAAGGTTTAAAATTTTCTTTAACATAATAATATCTTTTTTAGATAGTAAGTGAGTTTCTTCTCTTACTATTTAAATATTAGCATTAGCAAGTATAATATTTCTCAACAGCAGCATCATTACAATTAATCTCTTCTGAATAATCAGTTCCCAAGATGTTCTTCTGCTCTTTTTTTGTAAGCTTTCTTGTTTCCTTGCTTTTTAAAATTTTCTCTAACATAACTGGTTATTTACATTTTTCGGTTTAAGCCTCAAATTTGCAATAACTTGATGCTTAAAATTTTTCTCTTAGCAACTACCGACGTAACTATTCGGAATGCAATTCCAGTACGCTGGCACAGTTCCAAATTCTGTACATCTTTTAACTTTAAATCCGTCTTCACAAATTGGAGCATGATCTCCATTTATTGTTTTCAGCTCACTTGCAGTTAATTCTACTGCTCCTTTTAATTTCAAGATACTCTTTAACATATCTGCAGGTTTTAGGTTGGGGGTAACTTATTTCTGTTTTTACAGTCGAAACTTCTGTTTCATATTATGCTATCTTTTCCAAAACTTGAACTTCATCGATATAATCATTTAGGAAATATTTCAACTCGTTCAATTCATATTCATTTGGAAATAGCCTTTCATTTACAATTTTAATAGGTGTGTAATTAAAATTGTTCATAGAGCACCAATCGTATTGTTTCTGAATTTCCTGATTTATCATCATGCTTACAGATTCAACATTCCATTTTTTAAGCCATTTTTTGTGTGTCATTCTTTTGATATACCAATCAGAAATTGCTTCAACCGTTTTTCCAGGTGTTGTTCTGTTAATAGTCAAAAGTCTTTCAACAACAGCCTTATAAGGATTATCATTGTTTTCTGGATTAATATTGAAAAGAACATTCAAAAATATTTTGTCTGGAAACTTCATCACTAAGTCAAAAGCTTCTTGGAAAGTTTTATAACAATGTCCGCAGCTTGGGCTAAGAATTACAGAGAGTCTAACTCCGGCATTTCTATTTCCAAATGTTAAGCCTCTTAAATCTTCAAATCCTTTTGCATATTTTACTTTTTTAGATAAGTAATTTAATAGCGAATAATTTCTTTTAAATTTCTTAAGCTCTTTTAACGAATTTTCATTGTCAAGCATTTTTCTAATCATCACTTTAACTGTTGCCCAAATTGGCATTAAAAGCAAAAGAGAGAATATGTATGGGAAAACTTCACTAAAACTAAAGCTCAACGTAAAAAGATCTGATGAAAACCAAACAATACTCTGAACCAATATTAAAAATGAGATTGCTAAGCACATTATGCACCATTTTTGAATCTCAAATTTTTGAATCCAGATTGAGCAAACTATTATTGGAATAGCTAATAAGCTTAAAAATCCAACAAAAACAGCTGAGCTTAATGGCTGAACTAATATTGCAATGATACTTGAACTAAAGAAAAGTAATGGCAAATCTGAAAAACTCAACCATCTGTTTGCAATATCATCATTGAAACTTATTACCGAATGGCAAGAAGAGTTGGAACTTAAATTACAGAATTTTGAAATTACTGTATTCTTAACTCCCCATTTTTCCTGTACAATAAATATGCTTACAATTAAACCAAGAACTGATGTTACCAAAAAAGAAGCGCTAAACCAATCAAAACGATTGTAGAAAAAAGACAATCCCGCTACGAGTGCAAGAGGCAGAAAATATTTTAGCCAATTGTATTCTATTTTTAGATTTTCTCTTGTTACTACATTGTTTGGCTCAATGGCAACGATTACACCATTCCAGTCTAAAAGAAATTTATCATACGATAATTTTTGCGTTCCTTTTTTTGTGGTTGTAATTCTAACCCCACTTTTAATCTTTTCAACCAGTATTAATTCATCTTTGAAATACGCCAAAAAGTTTGAAGGCAAATCTTCAATTTGCTCTTTCGAAACTCTTACGGCTGCATTCTCTACAGAAAGCAAATCAAACGAATCTGTAATGGCAAACAAACTCGGATAATTTGGATGAGATAAAAACAGATCCTTAAACTCATTTTTGATATCTGAGTAGCGATTGATTTGCAGAAATTTTTGGACCAGCTTTAACATCGTTTTTGATCGTTTTTAAATCATAATTACACTGCAAAGATTGGTGATTTTATTGATAAAAATCGCATACGCACATACATTTTATTAATTATACCACATACAATTTATAAATTATACCAAGTATAGTAAACATTATAAATGACTGAATTACAATTAGTTAAACATGGTATTTTTCGTTAAAAAGCTGAAAAAGTCTATTTTCGATTAACGGCTTTCCTTTTTATCTAGTTTTGGAAAGGCGATAATCGAAACAATATCAAACATGAAAAATAGAACACAAAAAACGAATTATTTTACAGGAAAAAAATCATTGAAAAGAGAGTAAAAAAATGACTTAAATAGTCAAAAATTGACTCTTGAAAACAGCAGAAAATACCCCCTGAAAAGCATAGTAGCAAGATTCAAATAAAAGGAATTAACTTACAATAAAGCCCTTTTTTACTACTGTGAAAAACCAAAAATAAAACCAAAATAACTTTGCATAAACCATTTTTAAGCGCTGTTTTTATCGCTTTTAATGACAATTGCTTAAAATATTTATGAAAGATTTATAGTACTAATTTTTTAATTTAAATAAACATACAACATGAAAAATTCAAAATTTACATTCAAAGATTTCCAATTAGATACAATCTCTAGAAAAGAACAAAAAACTATTAAAGGCGGAAGTGTACCTGATCCTACTGATCCAAACGAACCGAAAAAAGGCGGCGGAGGAAACGGAAATAACTAAAACGATACCTGAATAAACTCTTTAAAACTATCCAAAAATATAAAGTCATGAAAAATAACAAATTAACATTCAAAGATTTTCAATTAGATACAATCTCTAAAAAAGAACAAAAAACTATTAAAGGCGGAGGTGTAGATGATCCAATTGATCCGAACGAACCGAAAAAAGGTGGCGGAGGAAACGGAAATAACTAAAACGATACCTGAAGAAACTTTTTAAAACTATCCAAAAAAATATAAAATCATGAAAAACAGCAAATTAACATTCAGCGATTTTCAATTAGATACAATCTCTAGAAAAGAACAAAAAACTATTAAAG
>NZ_DHEI01000100.1:7242-46668 GCF_002399805.1 Flavobacterium sp. UBA4854 | reverse complement strand
GTAATATTTATAAAAGCTACGATGTAAACCGCCCATATGACACAGGTGTAAAAATTGGACAAGGAAACAAAACCAATGTTTTTATTGCTGATATTCAAGGAGGATATTTAATTAACCCGATGACAAACTTGAAGCTGTTTGGAAGTTTAATCTATAGAAATTTTGATCCGACACAAGAAACAGCAACAACTTTTAAGCAAAGTACTACTTGGTTTAGTATCGGATTACGTTCGGATATTTTCAACTGGTATTTTGATTACTAGTTTTTAATAAGATTTTTCGAAATAATAGTGTTAAAGAATGCTGAGATCTTAATTTGTATAGGTTTTATTGAAAAAAATCTAATTTTATAGGCTTAAATTCTACAATCTAATTTGTACATTTGCACCACTCAAAAAAAATACACAAAATACAACGGTATTGAACGCTGCAAAAAATACATTATCACTCAAATCAATATTTCTAGATTTTAAAGAGATTACTAAAGCTGGTTTAGCTATTAGTGTGTTATTTTCTTCTATTGCTGGATATTTATTGGGAGTAGATTCAGAGCATCCTTTTAAATGGAGTGTTTTGGCTGTTTTGGCTGTTGGAGGTTACTGCATGGTAGGAGCTTCAAATGCTTTTAATCAAGTAATAGAAAAAGATATCGATTCTTTAATGGATCGTACCAAAAACCGTCCAGTTCCTTCTGGGCGTATGTCTCCAACAGTAGCTTTGTTAGTGGCGAGTCTGCTTACTATTATTGGTATTGCACTTCTTTATACAATAAATGCCAAGTCGGCAATGTTTGCTGCAATTTCTATATTTTTATATACAAGCGTTTATACACCTTTAAAAACAGTAACTTCGTTATCAGTTTTTGTTGGAGCATTTCCTGGAGCAATTCCGTTTATGTTAGGCTGGGTAGCAGCAACAGGTGAATTTGGTATCGAAGCAGGAACTTTATTTTTAATTCAATTCTTTTGGCAGTTTCCTCATTTCTGGTCTATCGGGTGGTTTTTGTATGAAGATTATGAGAAGGCAGGAATTTTTATGCTTCCAACAGGTAAAAAAGACAAAGGAACTGCGTTGCAAATCATATTGTACACAATTTGGCTTATCATAGCATCGTTATTACCTGTATTAGGTTTTACAGGGCAATTATTTATTTCTCCAATTGCAGCAGTTTTAGTGTTTCTATTAGGGATTTGGATGCTTTTTTATGCAGTTCGTTTGTATAAGTTAAGAACCGCAAAAGCAGCGAGAACATTAATGCTTGTAAGCGTTTCGTATATTTCGCTTTTACAAATTGTATTTATAGTAGATAAATTTTTAAGATAGTTGTTATGGAAATGACATTGAAAACAAATGAAGAACAAGTAAGAAAGTCAAAATCAGCAAAACTGATTCTGCTTTTTGCAATGGTTAGTATGACCATGATGTTTGCTGGTTTAACAAGTGCATTTGTGGTAAGCAAATCAAGAGCAGATTGGTTGAAGAATTTTGAACTTCCTTCGGCATTCTATTGGAGCACTGCAGTAATTATTGCTTGCAGCGTTACTTTTTATTTAGCAAAAAAAGCTATTCAGAAAGACAATAGAAACGCAGTTACAGGATTGCTTCTTGGAACTTTGGCTTTAGGAGTTTTATTTGTGGTATTACAATTCAAAGGATTTGGACAAATCGTTTCTGAAGGGTATTACTTTACGGGAGAAGGTAGTTCAATTACTACAACTTTTCTTTATGTTGTAACAGTTACACACTTGTTACACTTAGCTGGCGGATTAATTTCACTTTTAATTATAATTTATAATCATTTTAAACAAAAATACAATTCGACTCAAACTCTTGGTATAGAACTAGGTGCGATGTATTGGCACTTTTTGGATTTATTATGGGTATATTTATTTTTATTTTTATATTTCTTTAAATAAGAAAAAAACGTAAATTTGGGAACTTTTTAACGAATATCTTTTATGGGAGCGACAGTTACTACTGCAAACAACGACGAAAAAACTTGGGGAGGCGGTCACAATGAGCCTTTAGGAGCAAGTTATGGTAAAATGATGATGTGGTTTTTTATCGTATCAGATGCCTTAACATTCTCTGGATTTCTAGGAGCTTATGGTTTTTCTAGATTTAAATTTATTGAAACTTGGCCTTTGGCTGATGAAGTGTTCACTCACTTCCCATTTATGCATGGTGTTGCGGCTCCAATGTATTATGTAGCATTAATGACTTTTATTTTGATCTTTTCTTCTGTAACAATGGTACTAGCTGTTGACGCAGGACACCAATTGAAAAAGACAAAAGTTGCAATTTACATGTTTTTAACTATTATTGGAGGTTTAATTTTCGTTGGTTCTCAAGCTTGGGAATGGAAAAACTTCATTAAAGGTGAATACGGAGCAGTTGAAACAGTTGGAGGTAGCTTACTTCAGTTTGTGGACAAAGATGGTAAAAGAGTAGCTTTAGCTGATTTTGCTGTTAAATTGCCAGAACAAAGAGAAGCTTTAACTAGAAGCCATTCAACTTGGTTTATGGAAGATGCTGAATCTCTTCCTACTTATACAGTTGCTGAAGTTCAGGCTGGTTTTAAAGCTCACCCTGAAATTTTAATTAGAACAGAAAAACTTACAGATAAAAAACAGAAAACAATCTTATCAAGAGAAGAGTCTGAAAAACATTTAGCTACTGCTAAATATGTAGTAGAAGGTGCTAACTTGATCAGAAACGAGTACGGTAATAAATTATTTGCTGATTTCTTCTTCTTTATTACAGGTTTCCACGGATTCCACGTATTCTCTGGAGTTATTATCAATATCATTATTTTCTTTAATGTATTGTTAGGTACTTACGAGAAAAGAAAAAGCTACGAAATGGTAGAAAAAGTTGGATTATACTGGCACTTCGTAGATTTAGTTTGGGTATTTGTATTTACAGTTTTCTACCTAGTTTAATTTTAGAATTTAATTATTATGTCACACGAGCACGTATCAAATACAAAAAGAATCTGGTTTGTTTTCGGATTACTTTCAGTAGTTACTACAGTTGAAGTTATCTTAGGTATCTACAAACCTGGAGCATTAGAATTTACTCATTTTGTTGGTTTAAATCTGTTAAACTGGATTTTCTATATCCTTACAGTTTTCAAAGCATATTATATTGTATGGGCATTTATGCACATGGAAGGTGAAAAAAGCAGCCTTAGATGGTCTGTAGTTTCTCCTGTTATCTTCCTAGTTTTATATTTATTGTTTATTCTGTTAACAGAAGGACATTATATTTATGGGGTTTTTAAAGATTCTACTATTAAATGGAATTTTTAACATGATATTAATTCGAAAAGAAGCTCCGATTAACGGAGCTTTTTTTATTTTTGTACCTCAATAATTCTCCGTTAATACAATGAAAAAAAATATAGTTCTCTTTGTACTTTTTGTATTGCCAATTGTAGCGTATTTGTTTTTTGCTTCTGGTGTAAATAGTTTTACAACTCTTCCGGTAATAACTCCCAAAGTAGCCGATTTTGGGGATTGGAATTCATTAAACGGAAAAAAAATCTCCCTTGATAAAAAGATTACGGTGCTAGGTTTTGCCGGTACAAACATTCTTGAAAATAGAGGTAACTATTTTAATTTGAATGAGAAGATCTACAAACGTTATAATGGTTTTGAAGATCTTCAGTTTGTTGTTCTTTGCCCAATAGGAACGGAGAAAGAAGCGCAAAAAATTGTTGATGCATTATCTCCTTTTACCGATGTTAAAAATTGGAATTTTGTATTTGCTCCAAAAGAGGATATTCAGAAATTTTACAACGGTTTGCATTTAAAAGAAAAATTAAATGGAGATCTTGGAACTTCCAATGTTTATATCATCGATAAAGAACGTAATCTAAGAGGAAGAAAAGATCCAAAAGAATATAAAGAAGGATATGATACTTTTCATCCATCTGAGTTGAGTAATGAAATGCTGGATGATTTCAAGATCATTTTATACGAATACCGCGCAGCATTAAAAAAGAATCATAACGCTACAAAGCAACTTTAAAAATCATTTTTATATGTTTAAAAACAAATCATATATCGGAATCTCTTTTATCATTCTGATTTTTGGGATTTACGCTATTCCTAAAATTGTTGATCGAGTTAAAAACGGTGACGTTGTAAAAGGAAATCGTTTGGATAATGTGGGGGCAAAAACTTCAAAAGATACTAAGCTTTTGACAATTGGTCCAGCTCCAAAATTTGAATTGACAAACCAGGACAATGTCAAAATCTCAAATGAAACGTATAAAGGAAAAGTTTATGTTTTGGAATTTTTCTTTACAACTTGTCCTTCAATCTGTCCAAAGATGAACATGAGCATGTTGGAGATTGAAAAGACTTTTTTTGGCAATCCTAATTTTGGAATTGTTTCTATTACAATCGATCCAAAACATGATACTCCGCAAGTTTTAAAAGATCATGCTAAATTGCTGGGAGTGAAATCTTCAAACTGGAATTTCTTGACTGGAGATAGAAATGTTATTATGGATCTGTCAAATAAAGGTTTTAATCTTTATGCAGGAGAAAATGATAAAGTGAGTGGAGGATTTGAGCACTCAGGTTTGTTTGCTTTGATTGATAAAGACGGAAATATTCGTTGCAGAAAAGACGAGTTCGGAAATCCGAACATTTATTACGATGGTTTAGATAAAAAAGGTGTACGTGATATTCAAGAGGATATTAAAATTTTATTAGCAGAATAATGGAAGATAATACTTTAGAGAAAAAATATAACAAGTTTATTATTGCAGTTTCAATTGTAATTCCGGTTGTAGTAGCAATTTTGTTTGGGGTTAAGCTTAAGGATTTTGGCTACAATGTCGAGCCATTGTCAATGTTGCCTCCAATTTATGCTACAATTAATGGCTTTACAGCTGTAGTTTTGGTTGCTGCTGTTTTGGCTATAAAAAATGGAAACCAGAAACTTCACGAACGATTAATGACTTTGGCTATTGCTTTGTCTGTTGCATTTTTGGTAATGTATGTGGCGTATCACATGACTTCGGATTCTACTAAATTTGGTGGAGAAGGTGCTATACGTTATATCTATTTCTTTATTCTTGTAACACATATTTTATTGTCGATTGCTATTATTCCGCTTGTTTTAATAACGTATGTAAGAGCGCTTGCTCAGCGTTTTGACAGACATAGAAAAATAGCTAAAATCACTTTTCCGCTTTGGCTGTATGTTGCAGTAACAGGAGTAGTGGTTTACTTAATGATTTCACCATATTATGTTTACTAAAAAAAATAATTTTCAAATCGTAAAATCCAAGTTCCAAGTTTTGTTTTTTGGAATTTGTTTTTTCCTTATTGGAGTTTCTGCCAATGCGCAATGTGCGATGTGTCGCGCAGCTTTAGGAGGAGATTCTAATATAAAAAAGGCTGAAGCAGTAAATGATGGAATTGTTTACTTAATGGTTATTCCTTATTTACTCGTATTAATAATTGGATATTTGATTTATCGAATGTATTCTAAAAAGAAAAAAGCAGTGTAATTTACACTGCTTTTTTTTTATTTAAGTCCGTTTACTGAGACGTTTACAGTTCCGTTTATTTTAATGAAAGCTATAATTGCCTGGTTGGTTAACTGTATTTTGTCAAATTGAATGTCTTCCATTTTTCCATTGACAAATACACCTGGCATTGGAGAGTAATTCTTTAAGTAACCCGCCATACTCTTTTTGCCTTCTTCAAGATTTGGTTGAATCGAATAGCGGCAGTTTTCTTCCATTTTTCTTAAAATATATCCTTGTGCAAGCCAGTTTGCAGTTCTCATTAATTTACTTTTAGTATCTAGAACATAATCTAATTTGTCAAAATAAATTTCTTTCGTTTGAGGATTATATGATGGAAATCCGTTTAAATAAATAGTTCCGTTTATAGATCCTAAAACGTCTAATGCAATAACCATTTTTCCGTCTTTATGCCAGATTGAAACATTTTTCACTGTGACTTTTTTGCTTCCTGAACCAAATTCCTGACCAGCAAAATTTTTGGTCATAATCTTAGACGCGTCTACATAACTTGAAATAGCGGCAATATTAGCAGAAATCTGGCTTGGAATTTTGGCAACTGGTTTTAGAGCAATTTTGTTTGCACTATATTTAGATTCTGGTTGTTTTCCAACAATGGTCTCCATGTTGCATTTCATCCCCATGTCAAGAATAAAAGAATCGTTTTTAAGCTTGGCGTTTGTTGAGTAAATTTCAATAGGAACAATACGAAGCCAACTTTCATATGTGTCGCTCATTTGAAAAGGAGTACAGATTTTTTCAACCGCTTGAAGAACGTTAGGCTTAAAGTCCATAGATTTTTCAATTGCCCCGTCAATTTCTTTTTCTAGGTTGCTTTTAAAAATAGAAATAGCTGGATTTATTAAATAAGTAATTGGCATATTTTTACCAAATATGGTCATTGTTGGGCTTTCATTCCAATTTAGGGATTTGAACTCCGTTTTTGTAGTTAATTTCCAATTGCTTAAAGTTGTTTCGCTAGATAAAGTTATAACTCCGTTTAGGTTGAATTCTCTAACGTCGTACAACTCTATCCCCATTTTTTTTGTTCCGATTCTATATTTGATATTCGCTTTAAGCGGCAAAATGGTTCTAATTCTTTTGTTCGGATTTGATGGATCGTTCTGAATTTTGATAGGAGCCTGTTTCCAGATTTTAATTTGAATATCATCGTCTTCGATGTTATTGTCTTCATATATCACTCCGTTAAGAAGAGAATTTGTTTGATTTTCGATATCGCTTAGTTTTATCGTAATCGGAAGGTTGATGAATGATGGACTACTGTCATAAACGAGCGGACTGGCATCGTCTGGTTCAGGTTTTAATGTTTCTAATTTTGAAGTTGAAGAACAGCTTGTTAATACGGCAAGCACCGAAAACATTGAAATAATAGAAGTAAGCTTCATTTTAATATGAATTTTTAGACAAGGTAAAATTACAAAAACAATCATATTTTATTAAAAAAGTGTAACAATAAGTAAAAAAGGAAGTCTAATACAAAATAGGTAACATAATTATTAACTTTTTATTATCATAAATTACTTAATAAAAATGTTATTATTGTCTAAAAAATTTAACAATACCATGATTGAAATAAAAGATTTACACAAATCCTATAAAATGGGAAGTTCGGAATTACATGTGTTAAAAGGAATAAATTTTAATATAGAAGAAGGAGAATTAGTTGCAATCATGGGGTCATCAGGTTCAGGAAAATCAACACTTCTTAATATTTTAGGAATTTTGGATGAAGCGGATTCTGGAAGTTATATTTTAGACAAAACACCTATAAAGAAATTAAACGAAACGATTGCTTCAAAATATCGTAACAAATTTTTAGGTTTTGTTTTTCAATCTTTTAACTTGATAAATTACAAGACAGCATTAGATAATGTTGCAATGCCATTATATTATCAAGGTATTAAAAGAAAGGAACGTTACGAAATAGCAATGAAGTATTTGGAAAAGGTAGGTTTAGGAACTCACGCTCACCATTTGCCAAACGAACTTTCTGGAGGTCAGAAACAACGTGTTGCTATTGCGAGAGCATTAGCCTCAAATCCGAAAGTATTGCTTGCAGATGAGCCAACAGGAGCTCTTGATACCAAAACTTCTTATGAGGTCATGGAGCTTATACAAGGGATTAACGACGAAGGAAAAACAATTTTAATTGTTACACACGAACCTGATATTGCGGCAATGTGCAAAAGAAATGTAGTCCTAAAAGATGGATTAATTATCGATGATAAAAAAGTAGAACAAGTTAGAGCTTCGTCTTATGTTTAATATTGAACGTTGGCAGGAAATATTTGAAGCCATTTCTAAAAATCGTTTAAGAACATTCTTAACGGGAATTTCTGTGGCTTCTGGAATTTTTATTTTGGTTATTCTGCTTGGTGCAGGTAAAGGGCTTCAAAACGGAATTGAAAAACAATTTGAACGTGATGCGGCTGGTATTATTGAGGTTTGGTCTGGAACAACTACAAAGGAGTACAAAGGATTAAATCCAGGAAGACAAATTCAATTTCGAAATAGTGATTACAATCAATCGGTACAGAAATTTGAAGACAAACTAGACTTAAGGGCTTCTACAAATAATTATTGGGGACAACCTTTTTCTTACGGTAAAGAATCGGGTAGTTATCAGTTTAGAGGTGTGAATCCAGATTATGGTGGGATAGAGAATTTGACCATAGTTCAAGGCCGTTATATAAATGCTAAAGACTTAGAAAGTAACGCCAAAGTCGCGGTTATTGGGATGAAACTAAAAACCGATTTGCTTAAAGATAAAGAGGCAATTGGAGAGGAGATCCTAATTAATAATATTAACTTCAAAGTAGTTGGTGTTTTTACAGATCCAGGAGGAGAAAGAGAAGAGACACGTGCTTATTTGCCCTTGACTACAGTTCAGAAAACATTTGGTGGTGGAGATAAAATTAGCAACTTGTTTTTTACCCTAAAAAAGACAAACGATTACGATGAAGCTTTGGCTCAATCAGAAAAATTCACACAAGATTTAAAAGACTTGTTAAAGAGTAAAAATGTGGTGGCTCCTGATGATGACAGTGGTGTAGGAGTGTATAACTCTGTTAAAGATGCTAAGCAGTTTTACGATTTAAACTTATATATCAGGCTCTTTTTCTGGTGGGTAGGTATATGTACAATTATAGCAGGTGTGGTTGGTGTTAGTAATATCATGCTTATTATTGTAAAAGAACGAACAAAAGAAATTGGAATTAGAAAAGCGCTTGGAGCTTCACCTATTTCTATTATTACAATGATTCTTCATGAATCGATTTTTATTACGACCATTGCAGGTTTTGTCGGCTTATTGGCAAGCCTTATGTTGTTGGAATTTGTTGGACCGATGGTTCAAAGTGAATATTTCAGAAATCCTGAAGTAGATTTTAGTGTTGCTTTAACTACTTTGGTATTACTTGTTTTTGCAGGAGCAATGGCGGGATTTTTCCCAGCTTACAGAGCAGCCAAAATTAAACCTATTGTAGCACTTAGAGACGAATAATCATGTTTAGTAAAGATAATTGGGACGAAATATTACAGGCTTTAACAGCAAATGTATTCAGGACAGTTCTGACTGCTTTTGGAGTGTTTTGGGGAATATTCATTTTGGTGATATTGCTTGCTGCAGGAAAAGGACTTGAAAACGGTGTAAAAAAGGGTTTTGATGGCATTGCGACAAATACTATGTTTATGTGGAGTCAGACAACATCAAAGGCCTACAAAGGTTTGCCAAAAACACGACGTTACGATTTTAGAAATAGTGATGTTGCGGCATTAAAACAAGCTATTCCAGATTTGTTGTATGTTTCTCCTAGAAACCAGCTAGGAGATTTTAACGGAAGCAATAATGTCGTTAGAGGAACTAAAACTTCTGCTTTTACAGTTTATGGAGATTATCCGGAGTTGATTAAGCAACAGCCAATGGATATTATTAAAGGCCGTTTTGTAAATCAACAGGATATTGAAGGAAGAAGAAAAGTTGCTGTAATTGGTAAAGGTGTTATTAGCGAACTTTATGGTAAAGAAGAGGAATGTATAGGAACTTATATTAAAATTAACGGCATAAACTTTATGGTGGTTGGAGTTTATAAATCCAAACAGCAAGGAGGTAATGCAGAACAGGATCAAAAAAATATATTTATACCATTTACAACTTTTCAACAGGCTTTTAATTATGGAGACAAAGTGGGCTGGATGGCGCTTACAGCAAATGATGACTCATCTATAACAGATTTAAAACCAAAAATATTAGAAATAATTAAAGCATTACATTCTGTTAATCCAACAGATGATCGTGCGGTTGGAAATTTTGATTTGTACGAACAGTTTAATAAAGTGCAAAGTCTATTTAACATCCTTCAAGTGATTGCCTACTTTGTTGGAACATTAGTTTTGATTTCGGGCGTAATTGGGATTTCCAATATCATGCTAATTGTGGTTAAAGAACGCACAAAAGAAATCGGAATCAGAAGAGCTTTAGGGGCAACTCCTGGAGCAATTAGAGGACAAATATTATTAGAATCTATATTTTTAACAATCATTTCAGGAATGCTCGGAATTGCTGTTGCAACAGGAATTATAGCACTCTTAAATATGGCGTTAGATTCTATGCCACCAGGAAGCAACACCATGTTTGCCAATCCAAGTGTAGATTTGAGAGTTGTATTTGTGGCATTATTAATATTAGTAGGATCAGGATTGCTTGCAGGTTTTATTCCGGCGCAGACCGCTATTAGTATTAAGCCCGTAGATGCATTAAGAACAGAATAAATTATCAATCAAAATAAAATCGATTAAACCAAAAACAAATGAAAAAAGGAGTAACCGTTACCATTTTAATATTTATTGCAATTGTTTTTTTTGGCGCGCTTTACTATTTGTATGCTAAAAATCAAGAATCGCCGATTGTATTTAAAACGGAAAAAGCAGAAATTAAAACTATCGTAAAAAATACTATTGCGACAGGTAATATTCAGCCTGACGAAGAGGTTTTAATTAAACCAAATATCTCGGGTATTATTGAAGAAGTGTATATTAAAGCTGGAGAAAAAATCAAAGCTGGTGATATGATTGCTAAAATTAGAGTTGTAGCAAATGTTTCGAATGTAAGCAGTTCGCAGAATCAAGTGCAGACAGCTAAAATAGCACTAGATAATCAGGAAAAAATCTATAAAAGGCAAAAAACATTATTTGAGAAAGATGTAATTTCTGCTAATGATTATGATGCTGCATTGTTGGCTTATAACCAAGCAAAACAAAACTATTTGGCAGCAAAACAAGGATTAGATATTGTTAAAACAGGAACAACTTCTTCTTTGGGTAGTTATGCCAATACATTAATTCGTTCTACAGTTAATGGAATGGTGCTAGATGTTCCTGTAAAAGTGGGGAACCAAGTTATCGAAAGTAATAACTTTAACGAAGGAACTACAATTGCAAGTGTTGCCGATGTTGGAAGAATGATTTTTATCGGAAAAATCGATGAATCTGAAGTTGGAAAAATTAAAGAAAAAATGCCAATTGAGATTACAATTGGTGCTATCGAAAACAAAAAGTTTGATGCAGTTTTAAATTATATTGCACCAAAAGGAGTTACAGAAAATGGTGCTATCCAGTTTGAAATAAAAGCACAAATGATTAACAGAGATGATACTTTTATTAGAGCTGGTTTAAGCGCTAATGCTTCAATTATTTTGGAGAAAGCAGACAAAGTTCTAGCACTAAAAGAATCTTTGGTTCAATTTGACAAAAAAACACAAAAGCCTTATGTAGAAGTTGAAACTGCTCCACAGAAATTTCAAAGAAGAGATTTGGTTCTTGGGGTTAGTGACGGAATCTATGTTCAAGTTAAAAGCGGTATAAAGGACACAGATAAAATTAAAATCTGGAATCAAGGCTTAATCAATGAAGGAGAAAAAAAATAATTTAGTTTGAAAGTTTAAGAATCTTTTTTGGTTTTAAAAAACGTTAAATTTGCGTAGTTCGGTTTACTGCGCTTTCATTAAAAGTATATGAAAATAAACAAATATAATAGTCTGTTTTTTGCAATGTTATTCGGTTTCGGATTAACTGGACAGGCGCAATCAAAGCAATGGACTTTAGAAGAGTGTGTTAGATATGCACTCGAAAATAATATCACAATCAAACAGTCTGAATTGGACTTGAAAAATGCCGATATAGATAAGAAAGCGGCATATGGAAGATACCTTCCTTCTGTAAATGGTAGCGCTTCTCACTCTTGGAACGTTGGTTTGAACCAGGATGTTACAACCGGTATTTTACGTAATTCAACTACACAATATTCTTCTGTAGGATTAAATGCTGGAGTAGATATCTATAAAGGTCTTCAGAATCAAAATACCCTTAGAAAAGCGAAATTGTCAATTATTGCTTCGCAGTATCAATTGTTAAAAATGCAAGAAGATATTTCTCTCAATGTTGCCAGTGCGTTTTTACTGATTTTATCTAATAAAGAAGATTTAAAAGTAAAAAAAGAACAGTTAATAATCGATGAGAAAAGATTTGCCCGTTCTGAAGAAATGGTAAATGCAGGAACCATTCCGCGTGGGGATTTATTTGATTTGAAAGCAACTGTAGCAACAGATAAACAAAATATCGCAGTTTCTGAAAACAATTTGTTAATCTCTAAATTGAGTTTAGCGCAACTTTTGCAATTAAAAGAATTTGCAGATTTTGATGTAGTAGACGATACTAATGCAATGGATGAAAATAACATCCTGGCTCAAAGTCCAATTGACATTTATAATAAAGCTAAAGAAACAAGAACAGAGCTAAAATTAGCGCAGGCAAATCTTGAAATAGCAGAGAAAAACGTTGCTATTGCCAAAGGAGCATATCAGCCAACTTTGAGCGCTTTCTATAGCTTTAATACCAGAGCGAGTTATTCTGATGTTATAACTGGATCTACACCAAATACAGCAAATCCAACTTCTCAAATTGGTTTTGTTGAAGGAACTAATCAAGCTGTTTTGCAAAATAATTATGTTCCTGTTTTAGGAAAAGCAGATCCAATTTTCGATCAGTTTAACGATAATAAGGGACAATCTTTCGGATTCCAGCTTTCTGTTCCTATCTTTAATGGTTTCTCTGCCCGTAATAATGTAGAACGTAATAAAGTAAGTTTAGAAAAATCTAAAATAGATTTAGAGCAAAAAAGTTTAGATTTGCAACGTAACGTTTATACTGCTTTTACAGATGCAAGAGGAGCTTTAAATACTTACGAATCTTCTACTGTAACTTTAGAAGCAAGACAGCAGGCTTACAATTATGCAAAAGAAAAATATGATGTTGGTTTAATGAACTCATTTGATTTCACACAAGCTCAAACATTATTGACTAATGCACAGTCTGATGTAATTAGAACAAAATATGATTACATGTTTAAAATTAAAATATTAGAGTTTTATTTCGGAATTCCAATCGTTCCAATTATTACAAAATAATTCATTATGAAAAAAAAAACTGTTTATTTCTTATTAATAGTTGCAGTAATTCTTATTGTAGCTTTGGTTGTCCTTTCTAAGACTGGAGTAATAGGGAATAAAGACGAAGGAAAAGAAGTGGAAATTGCAAAAGTGACAGCTTCAACAATTGTTGAAACGGTTTCTGCAACAGGTAAAATTCAACCCGAAATTGAAATTAAAATAGCTTCGATGGTATCGGGCGAGATTATTTCTTTAAATGTAAAAGAGGGGCAAGTGGTTAAAAAAGGTGATTTATTAGTGAAAATAAATCCCGACTTATATACCTCAGGATTAGAAAGATCTGTTGCAAATTTAGCTGGAACAAAAGCAAGCCTTACTCAATCTGACGCCAGTTTTAAAGAAGCAAAAGCAAATTACGAGCGTAATAAAATTTTGTATGATAAAGGTGTAATCTCAAAATCAGATTGGGATAAAGCCATTTCTACTTTTGAAGTTGCAAAAGCTACAAAACAAAGCGCTTATTACAATGTTCAAAGTGCTTCGGCATCTGTTACAGAGGCTCGAGACAATTTAGGACGCACAACGATCTATTCTCCTGCAGACGGAACTATTTCTGTATTGAATGTAGAATTGGGAGAAAGAGTTTTAGGAACACAGCAAATGGCAGGAACAGAGCTTTTGCGTGTTGCAAACCTAAACAACATGGAGGTTGAAGTTGATGTAAATGAAAATGATATTGTAAAAATTAAAATAGGAGATGAAGCAAATGTTGAAGTCGATGCTTACTTAAAAAAGAAATTTAAGGGAGTTGTGACTAGTATTTCTAATTCGGCAAGTACAACATTAACATCAGATCAGGTAACAAATTTTAAAGTTAAGGTTCGTATTCTGAAAGATTCATATCAAGATTTGTTAGAAGGAAAACCAAGTACATATTCTCCTTTTAGACCTGGAATGACTGCTACGGTTGATATTATTACAACAACAAAAAACAATGTTTTGGCAGTGCCAATTAGTTCTGTTGTAGTAAAATCGGACACTACGGCTGTAAAAGATTTTAAGGTTGAGGATCCAAATGAAGATAAAAAAGCAGCTCCAAAAAGCGATAAAAAATTCGAATGTGTTTTTGTCAAAGTTGGAGATAAGGCTAAGATTAGAATCATTAAAACTGGAATTCAAGACGACACTAACATCGAAGTGATGTCTGGTTTAAAACCTGGCGATATTGTTATTACAGGGCCATATACAACAGTTTCTAAAGAGCTTAACTCTGGTGATAAGGTAAAGCTTAAGAAAGCAGAAGCGCCCAAGAAGTAAATTATAGCATATAATTGCATTTAGTGGAATTCTAAGCGAAAATGATTTTTGGTTTTATCAGTCACCTTTTCTAGTGTATTTATATACTTGATATGAGAGTATTATAGCTTCTATATAACAAAATAGTACAGTAATGAATTTGCCTATTTTCAATAGAAAAAAGCCTAATTATATATTGGAGACTTTTTACTTGAAAATTTATGTGTAGCATTTCTGTTATTTTGGCTGTTAACTCTTATTTTTGTAGCATTAATCTTTTTGATCAATTTTTAATAAAAACACTTTATTACTTTGTCTTATATTCTCAACATCGAAACGGCTACTAAAAATTGTTCTGTATCTATTGCAAAAGATGGTCAAACCATTGTTTGTAACGAACTAGCAGATGAAGGATATTCGCATGCTGAAAAACTTCACGTTTTTATTGAAGAGGCAATAAAAAAAGCTGGAATATCTGCACATGATTTAAAGGCTGTTGGCGTAAGCCAAGGGCCAGGATCTTATACAGGTTTAAGAATTGGTGTTTCGGCAGCAAAAGGATTGTGTTATGCGTTAAATATTCCGTTAATTGCTGTAGATACACTGCAAACTCTAGCTTCTCAGGCAGGAGTTACAGATGGAAAAATTGTACCGATGCTGGATGCGCGCCGTATGGAAGTTTACAGTGCCATTTTTAATCCAGATTTGACAGTTGAAAGAGCTATTCAAGCTGAAATTATTGACGAAAATTCATTTCAAGAATACACAGACAAACTTTACTTTGTAGGCGACTGCGCCGATAAATGCAAGCCTGTTTTGACTAAAGACAATTTGGTATTTTTAGAAAATGTAAAATACCCTTCGGCGCAAGCAATGAGTAAAATCAGTTTTGATAAATATCAAAAAAGCGACACTGTAGATGTCGCTTATTTTGAACCTTATTATTTGAAAGATTTCATGATTGCTCCTCCAAAGAAGCAATAAGTACTATTTCTGTATCGTATACGGTTGAACTGCAATTCCCGCTTCATCCAACGCAATTTTGCAATTCTCTAATGTTTCAGAGAAAACAGCTCCGTAATTGGCATTTTTTGCCCAAGGACGAACTGCAAAATCGATAGAACTTGCCGATAGGTTTTTTACAAAAACTTCTGGTGCAGGCTTCTTCAATACTTTTGGGTTATTATTTAAAACATCTAAAAGAATTTCTTTTGCTTTTTTAATGTCTGAATCATAAGAAATAGCAAAAGTCAAATCAGCTCTTCTTTCTCCTTGCATCGAGTAGTTGATGATGTTTCCGTTAGATAAAGAACCATTTGGAACAAACACCGTCTGATTATTTGCAGTAAGCATTTTAGTTACAAAAATCTGAATTTCAAGAACTGTTGCAACAACGCCTTGCGCCTCTATCGTATCTCCAACTTTAAACGGTTTAAAGACAATAATAAGCATTCCTCCAGCAAAATTAGAAAGCGATCCTTGCAAAGACAAACCAACTGCAAGACCCATTGCTCCTAAAATGGCAACAAAAGAGGAAGTCTCAATTCCTAATTTAGAAATAAAGGTTACAAACAATAATATTCGCAGCGCCCACAATAAAATGTCAGATAAGAATTTTGTAAGCGTAGGATCAAGATTTCGCTGAATCATTATTTTTC
The DNA here is from genome assembly GCF_002399805.1 of Flavobacterium sp. UBA4854. NCBI lineage: Bacteria > Pseudomonadati > Bacteroidota > Flavobacteriia > Flavobacteriales > Flavobacteriaceae > Flavobacterium > Flavobacterium sp. UBA4854. The sequence continues at coordinate 30,703 of NZ_DHEI01000100.1, read as the reverse complement.
TAATAATTCGATTAATCAATCTGATGGCATATAAACCAACAAATAAGATTAAAAATGCAGAAATCAGTTTTGGTGAATAATCAACTAAAATGTCAACAAAACGAGTAACGTATTTACTGACTTGTTCTGGGTTCAGGTTCATGATTTTTAAATAAAAAAACCTTCTCAAAAGAGAAGGTATATTAGTGGTGCAAATATAAAAATATTTACATTATCAGAAAAGTGTGTTTATGCCTTATCAGCAGCTTCGTCGACTATTTCTTCTACCTCTTCGGCAGATTTTTCGCTAGTATCAACAACGGTTTCAGAAATAGTTTCTGATGCCTCAGTAGCTGTTTGCGAAGTTGCTTTTTCTTTAACAGAATCAACCAAATCATTTACCGCTTTAGTGGCTTTGTCCGCATATTCACTTACAGTATCTTTTGCTTTGTCCGCATAATCTGCAGCTTGGTCAATAATAGGTTCAGAAACCTCTTTTACTTTTTCAATTGTTTCTTCTGCAAAAGCTTCTGCTTTCTCGATATAAGGAGCTGCCGCTTCCTTTGCTTGTTCAAAAGTCTCTTCGGCATTATTTGCCAATTCAGTTACAGACTCTTTGGTTGAGCCAAATAAATTTTTAAAAAATGAAGATAATCCCATGGTTATTAATTAATTGGTTAAGAATACAATATTAATTAATTTTATAGAATTACTCGTTTTTTTAATGGTAAATAATTGAAAACTAGTTGTTAATAATAAAAAAAGCGCCTCAATGAGACGCTTTGTATAATAATTTATTCCAATTATGCATTTGATGCCTCTACTTTTATGGCGTCATCGTTCAACATGCTTTTAAGCATATTTTCGATACCACTTTTTAAAGTAAATGTTGAAGAAGGACAACCACTGCAAGCACCTTGCAATAATACTTTTACTGTTTTATCATCTTCATTATAAGATTCAAAAGCAATGTTTCCGCCATCAGCAGCTACTGCTGGTTTTACGTATTCTTCTAAGATATTGATAATTTGCTGAGATGTAACATCTAGTTTGTCAAAAGCTTCATCTTTTGTTGCTTCAGTTTTGGCTTTAGTTTGAATTAAACTTTCATCTAAAACAGTTCCTCCGTTTTCTATAAATTGTTTAATGAAAGTTCTTAATTCTAAAGTAATTTCATCCCAGTTATTGATTTCATATTTTGTAACCGAAATATAATTTTCATCAATAAAAATTTCTTTCACATAAGGGAATTTGAATAATTCCTGGGCTAACGGAGAAGAAGCAGTCTGGTCAATGTTTTTATATTCTACTGCATTACGAGTAAGCATTCTGCTAACTACAAATTTTAATGCAGAAGGATTTGGAGTTGTTTCTCCGTAAACAGTAATTGGCTGTTTTTTTGCTTTTGTTTCATCAATTTTAATGATAACGCCACCTTTGTCAACAAAAGCAGTAATTTGCTCTGCAACTGCATCTTTTACATCATCCCAATCAACAATGCTGTATCTTTCGATAGCGATGAAATTTCCAGAGATATAAACGGTCTTAACAAACGGCAGATAGAATAATTGTTGGGCTAGAGGAGAAGCTTGCGCTTCGTCAATATTTTTGAACTCAAAGTTTTGATTTTGAGTAATAAAGTCTTCAAATTCGAACTTTAATATAGTTGGGTTTTGGGTCTCTCTTATAGTGATTTTTGTCATGGTTGTATATTTTTTGCAAATTTACTAAAGTTATTTTCTACTAATACCTATATTTGATTTTTTAATAAAATAATTAAGACTCTTTTCAAAGAAATCGTGTTAAATTGCAAGAGTGAAAATTATATAGAAACAAATTTGTCTTTATGAAATTTAAAATCAAGGTTTTATTAATTTTTCTCATTACTACTTTTTATTCTTATTCTCAAGAAGGAATACCTGTTTATTCAGATTATTTGTCTGATAATTATTATTTAATTCACCCTTCAATGGCAGGCGCAGCCAACTGTGCAAAAATAAGATTGACAGCCAGAAAACAATGGTTTGGAGAAGAAGATGCTCCATCATTGCAGACTTTAAGTTTTAACGGTAGAGTGGGAGAACGTTCTGGAGCTGGTATAATTTTATTTAATGATAAAAATGGTTATCATTCTCAAAAAGGTGTAAAACTAACATATGCACACCATATTATGTTTTCGAGAGATGAACTAGATTTAAATCAGTTGTCTTTTGGAATTAGTGGAGGTTTAATACAAAGTCAATTAGACGAAACAAAATTTGGAGGAACTTTTGATCCAATTGTTTTTGGTTCAATTCAGAAAGATTCTTATTTCAATGTTGACGTTGGAGCATCATATAATTATCTAGATTTTTATGCGCACGCAACAGTTCAAGGATTGTTAGAAACAAGAAGAGAGTTATATACAGATTATGAAAGCGATAATCTAAGAAAGTTTTTATTAAGTGCTGGTTATGTATTTGGAAAAAACAGCAGTTGGACTTGGGAGCCTTCTATTCTTTTTCAGCTATTTGATCAGACAAAGGCAAAAACACTAGATTTAAATATGAAAGCCTATAAAAGCATGGATTTCGGAAGTCTGTGGGCAGCTTTATCATATAGAAGAGGTTTTGATGGCGCACAATATGTTTCGGGAACCGGAGTGTCGTCTCAAAAATTACAATACTTTACGCCTATTATTGGGGTTAATTTCAAGAATTTTATGTTCGCTTACACCTATACTCAACTAATGGGAGATGTTAAGTTTGACACGGGAGCTTTTCATCAAATTACTTTAGGAATTAATTTATTCTGCAAAAAAGAACGTTACGACTGTAATTGTCCTGCAGTTAACTAAAAGAAAATTTATGCTGATTAAATCTGTAAACGGAAAATCACCTCTAATTCCAGAGGATTGTTATGTTGCCGAAAATGCTACTATTGTAGGAGATGTAACTTTTGGAGAATCTTGCAGTGTTTGGTTTAATGCCGTTGTGAGAGGAGATGTTCATTTTATTAAAATTGGAAATAAAGTTAACATTCAAGATGGGGCTATAATTCATTGTACTTATCAAAAACATCCCACAATTATAGGAAATAACGTTTCTATTGGGCATAATGCAATTGTACATGGCTGTACGATTCATGATAATGTTTTAATCGGAATGGGAGCAATTGTAATGGATAACTGCGTAGTAGAAAGCAATGCTATCATTGCTGCTGGTGCTGTAGTAACTCAGAATACTGTTGTAACTTCTGGAAGTATTTACGCTGGCGTTCCTGCTAAAAAAGTTAAAGACATTGACCAATCTGATTTTGCAGGCGAAATAGGGCGTATTTCGAACAATTATGTAATGTATTCTAGCTGGTTCAAAAACGAAGAATAGCAATTAAAAACCACAATAAAAAAATCCAAATTCTAAAAGAGTAGCTCTTTGGAATTTGGATTTTTTATTAGAGTTTAGAAAAACTAAAGGTTAATTTTTTCGAAGAAAGTATTTTTATAGCTTTCGCTGATTGGAATTCTTTTATCGCTTATTAAAACTTTGTTTTTCTGAATCGATTTTACATGTTTGATATTTATGATGTACGATCTGTGAATTCTCGCAAAACCTTTGCTTGAAAGCAGATTTTCTAATTTGATTAAACTAATTAGTGTAAGTGTAAATTTATTATCTGTCGTGTAGATTTTGACATAATCTTTTAATCCTTCAATAAAAAGAATATCAGCAAAATTTAATTTTACATTTTCGTATTCAGCTCTTACAAACATAAAATCCTGTTCAATTTCAGGTGTATTATTGTTTTCCGCAATTGCAAGATTTGCTGCAGGCTGAAAAATTTGTTGTGCTCTTACAACAGCTTTTAGAAATCGATGAAACGGAATTGGTTTAACCAAGTAATCCACAGCGCCAAGATTAAATCCTTCTACCGCATAATCAGAATAAGCAGTTGTAAAAATAACTAGAGGTTTTTTTTCTATCGTATTTAAAAAATCAATTCCAGAAAAATGAGGCATCTGAATATCAAGAAAAATCAAATCGACATTATTCTGATTGATAAATGAAACAGCATCAATAGCATTATTGAAAGTGTTTATAAGCTCGAGAGCATCTACTTTTTTGACAAAATCCTGTAATAATTCTACAGCTAAAGGTTCGTCATCAATAATTACACATTTCATCTTTTCTGAATTAATTTTTTAAAATACATTTTGCATTCAAAAGTAGTTTGAAACCAGAGAATTAAGTTTTAAAGTTTTCATAAAATACTGGTTAACTAATTAAAATTATGCGTTAACAGTTATAGTTTTAGTTAGCGTAAAACCATCTGTCAAGTTTCCTGTCATGGTTGCCAGCTCATCGGCTAGGCTATCAGCAAAGACATTGTCTTTTGTATTTGCAGTATCTGCTTGTCCGTGTGCAGCGTAATTTGTACTTGAATATACCTCACTTGAAATTGTTTCTGGAAAAGCAATTTGAGTTACAAGCAAAGAAGTTCCTGAACTTGATAATACTTCTACATGTACATGCGGAGCTCTTCCTTGGTACCAACCAGGATAAATCGAGATAAAAGAAACTTCTCCACTAGAGTTCGAAGTTTGTCTTCCTCTAAGAAAATGTACAGAAGTATAGTCTGTTTGCTGCATTTGCGTGCCGCCATATTCAGAATAATTTCCGTCTTTGTCACAATGCCAAACATCTACCAGAACTCCAGAAAGAGGTTCGCAATTGTTATTCTTATTTTCAATCTTTAAATTAATCAATAGCGCAATTCCAACGCGATCAGATTTGATGTTTTCTAAAACCAGCTGACTCGGCGTTTTAATAGGAAAGGGACCTTTTGTTTCAGAAGGAGAAACAGTGCAACTTCCGTCTCCAGAATTGCTTGAATTTGTTTCATCATTGTCACTTTTAGAACAAGATTCTAAAAATTTTGAAGCTGTTGCCAATGATGCAATGCCCAAAATACCATTTCGGATGAATTTTTTTCTGTCCATAATCAGTTTTGTTTAATGTATTGCGGTTTTAATTTCGTCCAACTTTAAATTCAAATGAACTCGGTAATATTCATTATCCTGAGTAATGGTTAGTTCGTGTGCGTTTGGATAGAGAAGATCAAGACGGCTTTGGATATTCACTAATCCAATTCCAGAATTTTCAGGATCTTTTACATAATTCTCAATGGTGTTTTCAATCCAGAAATCAAGATTGTTATCCGTAATTAGAATCTTAATTCTTACGTGAGCCGCGCCTTTGTAATCAGTTCCATATTTAAAGGCATTTTCGACAAAAGAAATCAATAATAAAGGCTCAATATATTTATTTTTAGTGTCACCATGAACATTGATTACGATGTCTTCGATATTGTTTAATCGTAGCTTTTGTAGTTCGATATAATTCTGGATATAATTGACTTCTTTTTCTAAAGCCACCGTTTTGTTATCTGTTTCATACAGCATATAGCGCATAAGTTCAGATAAGGTTACGATGGCATCAGGGACCAAATCAGATTTTTTGTGTGCCAAAGAATAAATACTGTTTAAAGAATTAAATAAAAAATGCGGATTGGTTTGTTTGCGCAAATAGATTAATTCGGTATTTGTTCTATGTGTTTCGGCAATCAGTTTATTTTGCTGATTATTATAAAATTCAGTTAATGTTCTAATAATTGCAGAGATTGTAATAATCAGAATATAGAAAAACGATGGGCCAATTTTAAAGAAAAGAGGCTGTCTCATTTCAATTCTCTGATGCATTCTTTCTCCTCGCGGGAAAAAACGCGGATCATGAGGCATTGTCCTTGGAGGCATTATATTTTCTGGTCTTAAATGCCTAAATTCAGGGATAAAATAATTTAGCCTTATGATCATAAATGTTGCAATTAAAACAAAAGCAAACGTAAAGTAGAGCCAGTATTTTTTTTGCAATAAATAATTTGGAACCAAATAAAAATAGTTCAGATAAAACAAAACAATTCCAGTTGTCCATTGCGCATAAAAATCGTTACTAATTTTAAATGGACTTTCGTAAAACTGAATTAACGAAGTCAAAATAAAGAAAACCCATATCGCAAAATGGAATAATATTTTGTTGTAGCCGGTATTTTTAATGGTATCTATCTGCATTTACAATTTTATTTTTAATAAAATTAGTTCATTTTTGGTTACCGTTGGCGATAAGTTTTGTTTGAGCTTCTGCTTAACAAGATCGGCAACCTTTAAGGCGTCATCTTCTGTTTTGAAACTTTTAGTATCACTTATTACAGGAATAACCGACTGTTTAATTAAAACTTTTTCTTTGTAGGCAATTGTATATCCCCAACCAGAACTTGTTTTAAAAGAAGCCGTTGTCAAAGACTCTTTTTTCGCGCAAGCAATAAAAAGAAGAATGGCAAAAACTATCAAATACTTATGGATTTTACTCCAGAAGTATTGTTTATTATTAATTGTCATCGTCACTTTGTTCGTCTAATGGCTTAAATTCCCAAGCATCATCAAAATAAGTAGAACCAATTCGTCCTAACATATAGAATCCGCGATTATTGATGGCAAAACCTACAGCATCTGTTCTTGTTGCACCTTCCATTGGAGTTCTTTCTACCCATAAATCTGTTGACGGATTATATTCCCAAACGGTTTTTATGTTTTCACCACCCACAACATATCCTAATCCATTCATAGAAAAGCTAGATGCATTAGAACGAACAATTGCGTAATCATCGTTGTAGCTATAATCGTCGTCTGTGTCTTTATCAATATCTCTTTTTCTTGTCCATACATCTGTAGATGGATCAAATTCCCAGAAATCTTCTTGATAAACGCCATTATTTACGCCAGTTACTAAATATGCTTTATCTGCAATTGTGAAAACCGTTGCATTACGTCTTTTGTTTCCGCTGAAACCATTTACCAAAGTCCATGTATTAGCTTGATCATCGTACTGATAAAAATCTTTTAAGTAATTTCCATCATAACCAGTCCCAAAATACGCTTTACCACCAACCTGAAAACCTACAGCGGCGTAACGAGCAGTTCCTGCAAAATCTGTTTTTTGCGACCAGCTGTTTGCAGTAGGATTATATTGGTAAAAGTCTTTCAGTTTATTTGTTCCATCATAACCAAGACCAACATAACCTTTTTCGTTTAAAGCAAAACTAGAAGCAGAGCTTCTTCCTATACCGCCAAAATCGGCCTTTTGTTCCCAATAATCTCCGTTTGAGTTGTAAACCCATAAATCTTTTAAATAAACATCGCCAGTATAACCGCCAACTACATAAGCATAATCTCCGATAACGAAACTTGTTGCACTAGATCTTGCAGGGCCATCAAAGGCTGATTTTTTAATCCAGTTTCCTACCAAATCATCATCGTCATTATCATTGCTGCAGCTTATCAAAAAGAGGCTTGAAAAAAGCGCTGTGAATAAAATTCCTTTTTTTAGATTAATCATAGTGTATTTAAAATTTATTGTTTGTATTTGATCCCTATTCCTAAAACGTAACCATTTCCGCTATTGTAATCGTAAATTTTGTGGTCGTTGCTATCTAGTAAATTGTATTTTTTGTTGAAATCGTAACCGGCTTTAAAATTTAAAAACCAATTGGCAGCAACGTTTCTTTCATATTCTAAAGCCGATGTCATTTGCGATAAAACTGCTTTTTCGGCATTATTGTCTACATTTTTTTCGTCTAAATGATAAAAGTTTCCATTAAAACTATTTGTCAGACTAAATTTATTTCGATCATTATTAGAATAAGAAATTCTCGAATCTGGAAAACCAATTTTAAAATCGGTTTTCTCGTTCATTTTATAATCAAAAGCAACAATTGGCGTAAACTTTGGCGCTCCAAAAATCGATGTTCGCCCGGCTCCAACTATTATATTGAATTTTGAGCTCAGTTGCTGGCTAATTTCTAAACTTCCTAAAACTGTAACATCAGAAAAATCCAGTTTGCTCTGAAAATTGGCAGTAGGAACCACAGAAAGTTGCCATCTTGTTTTCTCTGTTATTTCAGATGAATATTCGAACTTGTCTTGAACTTGGTTGAATTTGTCCTGATCCGCATAAAAATTATAGGGATTAAACTCGTAATTCACCTTCAAATTAGAATATTCCAATGTGTTAGCTATTTTGCTTTTTGTTCCTAGTTTCTTCTGATAAAAGACTGCGATGTTTGTTTCGCTAAAATTTATCTTGTCTGTCGGCTCCGTTTTGAAATTTAGAGTGGCACTAAAATTTTCTTGAGCTTTTAAACCTAAAAATGAAATCAAAAAAAGAGAACAAATTATAAACCTTACTTTCATTATTTATTTTATTGGCTCAAAATTAGATGGATGGCGCTCTTAAAAAAAAGAAGATATATATATGACGTGTTTTGATAGACAAAATAGCCGTTTTTAAGGTCGAATTAAAATTCGAGAACAGATTTTAGGTTATAGATCGTTTTGTGCAATTAGTAGCTTAAAAAAGCGTAATAGTATATGTTATAGTGTGTCGCCAAAGTGCACAATTTATATTTGTCCAAAAATTAAATTATGCAGAAGTTTATATTGATACTACTTTTTGTACTGACCTTATTTTCATGTGGTACAGATACAGACACTGGAGAATTTACGGTTGGGTCAGATTATTTGGCTTTGAGCAATAAAGTAATCATGATAGATACTGTGACCGTAGAAATGTCAACCATTAATTTTGACTCGCTGGTAACTTCGAATAAAAGTAGAATCTTGATCGGGAATTATGATGATCCTATTTTTGGAAAAGTAAAGTCGGACAGCTATTTTCAGCTTTCAGGGGCTTCCTATGCATTGAATAACACAGGTTCAGATACTGAAGCGGTTAATTACGTTTTCGATTCGATTTCAATGATTCTTAAATATGATAAGTATTATTACGGAGATACTACAAAGGTTCAAACATTTGACATTCATCGTTTGCTTCAAAAAGTTAAGCCTAATACAGACGATAGTAATTTCTACAACAATTCTGCTTTAAGTTATAGCACTGAAAGCTTGGGAAAAATATCTTTTATACCAAGACCAAAACAAAAGGACTCTATCAATATTAAAATGGATAAAGAATTTGGAGAAGCTCTTTTTCAGAAAATTAAAAAAAGAGAAATTACAGATTTTGACAGTTTTACAGAATACTTAAAAGGTCTTGTTTTGGTTCCAGAAACATCCAATTCTTCCAATATAATAGGATTTAGTGCAGGAAGCAGCAAAATGCGATTGTATTACTCAAAATATATGGCAGATACAGATGAGGATGAGCAGTCGTATATTCTGGATTATACCATTTTAGATAAAACGAAACAGTTTAATTCTATTTCTTTAGATAAAACAGGAACGTTGCTGCAGAATCTTCCCGTTTCGAGCAGCAATCTGTCTAGTAACTTGACCAATAATCAAGGTTTTATTCAGTCAGGAACTGGAGTTGCCTGTAGAGTTGAATTTCCGAATATTAAACAGTTTAAAAATATTTCGACTAATGGCGCTATCGTAAATGCAGAGCTAATTTTAAAGCCTGTCAATAACTCTTATTCTGACAAATATCCACTGGCCGATTCTCTTTCTGTTTTTGTTGGCGATAATTTGAACAGAATAAGCGGAGCATTAACAAATTCTGCCGGAACTACCGTATACGGGATATTGAACAAAAAAAGCGATGAGTTTAACGAAAATATTGGCTATACAATTCCTGTTGGAGCTTTTCTTCAGAAAGAAATGCTTAAAGCATCCGATTCTAGGTCGTCTCTTATTTTAACGTTGCCTGGAATTTCCAAATCTGTTAACAGAATTGTTTTGGGGAATCAAAAATATGCCGATAATAAAATTCAGCTAAAAATTTATTACATCTCTTACTAAATGAAAAATAAAGTTGTTTTATGGAGTTGCTTCCTTTTAATGTCGCTAACTTCATTTTCTCAAAGTATCTCAAGTTCTCCATATTCGCTTTATGGCGTTGGAAGCTTGTACGATTCAGATTTTGGTTATCTGCCTTCTATTGGCGGTTCAGGTATTGCATTACCTTCAGATACTTTTATCAATAATTTAAATCCGGCATCTTTAGGATATATGTATCAAAATCATTTTCTTTTTGATATTGGAGGAAAAGCCATCGCCACAACATATCAAAGCAGCAATCGTACAGAAAATCGAAATAATTTTCAATTTTCTCATTTAGCTTTTGCTTTTCCTGTAACTAAAAATTCTGGTTTTAGTTTGGCGCTTCGTCCATATTCTAGCTCAGTATTTAAAATCTCAAATTTAGAACTCCCAATTGCAGACAGTCAGGAATCTTATTACGTGACAGCACAAGGATCTGGAGGTTTAAACAATCTGGATTTTTCATACGGATATAGATTTGGAAAAAAATTGACAGTAGGAGTAACTGGAACGGTGCTTTTTGGAAATACAGTTGATGATCGTGCTTTTCTTATTTCGAATGCAGTTACCACGATACATAAAAAAACAGATTATAGCGGAGTTCGGGCAACATTAGGAGCTCAATTTAAAATAGATTCTACCCTTACAATAGGAACAACAATTAAAGTTCCAGCAAGAATAAATGCATCAAAAGTGCAGTCGGTGGCAAGTATTGCAGATGAAGTAGAAACTGCTATAGAAACGAATATAGCCACAAAGACCGACGATTATTATATGCCTTTAGAATTGGGCTTTGGAGTTAGTAAGCGATTTAAGAATAATTTGAATATGACTTTAGATTATGAGAAGAGCTTTTGGAAAAATACAAAACAGTCTGATCTTTATGGCGAATTTGTAAATCAGGATCGTTTTGCGCTTGGATTTACTTATAGCGCCAAAAAGAATGTTAGAAGATACTGGGATCGAGTAGGGTATGCTGCTGGTGTAAATTTTGACAACGGTTATCTCGAAGTCGACAGACAGCGTGTTAATAGCGCATCTGTTTCTATTGGACTAAACCTACCAATTGAAAATACATTTTCGTCACTCAATATTTCTTATTCTTACGGGCAGAAAGGTAGAATCGCGAATGATTTGATAAAAGAAAATTACCATAAAATATCACTCAATTTATCGTTGGACGGAATTTGGTTTGTCAAGCGAAAGTTTGAATAATACTTAAAAGTCTTTTTTGATTACTGGATATTTATGTTCTAAAATTGATTCTAAAACTTTAGGATCTGAGTTTACATAAAATATTGGATCGTGATCTGTACTTTCAGAAAAACCAACCTTATCACGAAGCAGATTTTTTGTCTGGCGTGCAACAGCTTCTCCTGAATCTATTATTTTAATATGATCTGGGAGAATTTTTTTTATTTGAGGAATTAAATAAGGGTAGTGGCTACATCCTAAAACCAAATAATCAATATTGGCTTCAATCATAGGCTGAAGGTAAGACTCTAATAATTGTGTCATTTCTGGCGAATACAAATTGCCATCTTCAATAAGTTGTACAAGTCCATGGCCAACTTGCTCAATGATTTTTGTATTGTGAAACATCTCAGCAGTTTTGTTAAACAGCTCACTGTTAAGTGTTCCTTTTGTAGCTAAAATTCCAATTACCTGTGTCTGAGAATTGGTTGCAGCTGGTTTAATAGCTGGCTCAATCCCTACAAATGGAATGTTGTAATCTGCACGAAGTTCTAGTATAGCATTTGTAGTTGCAGTATTGCAAGCAACGACAATTAATTTGCAATTATTCTCTAATAAAAACTCTACGTTTTTTTTACTTAACGCAACAATTTCTTCTTTGGTTTTTTGTCCATAAGGCGCATTTTTGCTGTCAGCTAGATAAATGGTTTTTTCATTTGGAAGAAGATCATGAATGGCGCTCCAAATGGAAGTTCCGCCAATACCAGAATCAAAAACGCCTATAGGATTATTGTTTATCATAAAGCAAATTTAAATATTTTTTAAATAAATTGTTATTCTAAGTTAAGTCAAATCTTGAAATAATACGAAAGATTAGCTTTAATTTTTTGTAAAAAAAAACTGCTCAAATTATACAAATTGAGCAGTTTAATTATAGGGATTTAATTTCTTAGAATCCTAAATCTTTTTTAACGTCAGCAGTGATGTTTGGACCATCAGCTAATAATAAAGTAGAACCGTCTAATACATATTGGAAACCTTTAGCTTTTCCAACTTTTTGGATAGAAGCTCTAACTTTTTCCATTAAAGGTTTTACGATATCAGTTTCTTTTTGTTGTAATTCTTTTTGAGCATTGTCTCTGTAATCAACAATTCTCTTTTGCATATCTTGAACCTCTTTAGAACGCTCACCGTTTACAGCATCAGTTACAGTTGCAGCTTCAGCTTCGTACTTTTTGATTTTTACTTGATATTCGTCAACCATTTTTTTGTATTCAGCATCATATGTACCACTTAATTTTTGCAGTTGATTTTGAGCATCTAGCATAGCAGGCATTTTCCCCATGATCTCGCTTACATCAACATGTGCTACCTTCGCTTGCGCGTTCATTGTGTTACTTGCTCCTAAAATAAGAATTGCAGCAATTAGTAAAGTTTTGATTTGTTTCATCATTTTTAAAATATTAATTAATTATTGGTCGTATTTGCTTTTTGCGTTTCGGCTTCTTTTGCTTTTTTAGCCGCTTCTCTTTCTTCTAAAATTTTCTTTCTTCTTTCTTCCAATTCTTTTTTACGTTGTTCGTAAAGTAATTGTCTTTCTTCTGCTTTTGTCATTGCAGGCTGTTCTCCGGCAGGTGTTTCTCCCGTAGCTGCAGGTGTTGCAGTTTTAGCAGTTGAGCTTGTTTTAGCGTCACCTGTTGTTGCGGCTGCACTAGGAGCTGCTGTTGTAGCTGTTCCAGAAACCGTGCCATTTTTTTTCGCTTCTCTTTCTTCTTGCAACGCTTTTCTTCTGTCGTCGTATTCTTTCTTCTTAGCTTCCTGCTCTAATTTTCTATCCTGAATTAGCTTTTCTCTAGCCGCCCTTTTCTCATCTAGTGCTTTTTGGCGATCAGCCATTGCTGGATTTTCGTCAATTGCATTTTCAATATTTTCTTTAGCTTCTTGTTCTTTCAATTGTTTTTTAGACAGCTGTTCACGTTTTTCAGTACGGTTTAAGATTCTTAAAACCTGATCGCTAATATCAAACCTTTTATTGCTAAAAAGCATGGTAAGATCTGATGATTTATCAAAAACAAAATCATAATTTTTTGCTTCTGCTATATCTTGCACAGCTGTAAAAACCTGATCTTGTATTGGTTTTGCTAAAGCTGCTTTCTGTCTCATTAGATTTCCATCAGAACCAAATTGTTTCTGCTGATAATCCATCATTTCTTGTTCAAGAAACTTAATTTCTGTTTCTCTTTCTTCTATTAATTCTTTTGTAAGTAAAGCTTTTTCTGTTTTTAAGCTTTCTTTCAAATTATTTATATTTAATTTTTTAGCCTCTACTTCTTGTTTCCACTTTTGAGCTTTTTGCTCTAATTGTGATTTAGCTTCTTTATAATCGGAAACATTTTCTAAAATATATTCCATGTCGATGTAGCCAATTCGAGTAGTCTTTCCTTGTGCCTGACTTGTATTTGCTACAATCAAGGCTAAAAATATAAATAAAAATTGTTTTCTCATAACATAACTTTATTTGATGATTTTTAACCAAACGTTATTTCACTAAAATTGTTGTCCAATAATAAAGTGTGTTTCCCATCCATTAGCTTTTGTTTGTCCTGGAAGAGCGTCAAATCCGTAACCAAAGTCAATACCCAATAAACCAAATGCAGGCATGAATACACGTAAACCAGCACCAGCAGAACGATTTAAATCGAATGGATTATAATCTTTAAAAGTTGGGTATGATGAACCTGCTTCTAGGAACGTTAATGCAAAAATAGAAGCCGATGCTTTTAATGTAATTGGGTAACGTAATTCCATTGAGAATTTGTTGTAAATCGTTGCTCCAATTGCATCACCTGCAGCATTTACAGGAGTTAAAGAGTTGTTAGGATAACCTCTTAACTGGATAGTTTCTCTACCATCCATTGAGTAGTTGGCCATACCATCACCTCCTAAGTAAAAACGTTCAAACGGAATTACACCTCTTTCTTGATTGTAAGCTCCTAAGAAACCAAACTCTGTAAGTGTTCTTAATACTAATTTTCCATAAACTTTAGTATACCAGTCTCCTCTAAATTTAACTTTATAATATTCTAACCAGTTGTATTTTTTCTGATCGACTTTTGCTACATCTGTATCAGCACTTGCATAATCTGATCCAACACTTACAGTTTTTCCAGAGGCATCTGTTTTGATGTAATCTCCAGTATTAAGTGGCTGGCCATAATCATCAGATGTATTTACACCTGTGTATTGTGATTTGTATTCTTTTTGGTTTTTCAAATCACCATAATCAATACCATTAAATAATGAATATGGAGGCGTAACTTTTGCAGTAATACTAAATTCAGAACCATAAGTTGGGAATATTGGGTTTACCCCTTTATTACTTCTTGAAAGTCCAATAGTATAAGCTAAGTTTCTTGAGGCTCCGTTACCAAAAGTAAACAAACCTGTATTATAATTGTTCAAGTCATAGTGCTGATAACTTACAGATTGTGATAGTACAAAGTAGTCATCTGGCACAGTTAATCTTTTCGCTAAACCAACTTGTACTGTAAAAATATTAAAACTTTTGCTTTTATCAACAGTTCGAGTGATGTAATTGTTAAGAAATTGCTTACTGTATGAAAGAGATGAACTAAACTGTACAGGTTTTTTCCCTCCAAACCATGGCTCTGAGAAAGATAAACTATACGTTTGGAAGTATGTACTTCCTTGCAAACGTAGAGCAACTTTTTGTCCGTCTCCCATTGGTAAAGGCTTGTAAGCTTCTTTGTCAAAAATCTTTCTTGCCGAGAAGTTGTTAAACGAAAGACCTAATGTTCCGATGAAACCTCCACCGCCATAACCTCCTTGAAGTTCGACCTGGCTAGATCCTTTTTCTACTACGTTATATTCAATATCAACAGTTCCAGCTCCGGCATCAACATTTTTAAATTTAGGATCAATTGCCTCTGGGTCAAAGAAACCTAATTGTCCAATCTCACGGATAGTTCTAACCAATTGTTCTTTACTGTATTTTTCACCTGGTTTAGTTCTTAACTCACGGTAAATAACGTGGTCATTTGTTTTATCGTTTCCAACAACAGTAATTTTGTTGAAGTAAGCGATAGGACCTTCAGTAACTCTAATTTCAAAATCGATAGTATCATTAACTGTTTTTACCTCTACAGCATTAATGTTTGAGAACAAATAACCGTTGTTTTGGTATAAGTTGGTAATGTCTTCT
The DNA here is from genome assembly GCF_002399805.1 of Flavobacterium sp. UBA4854. NCBI lineage: Bacteria > Pseudomonadati > Bacteroidota > Flavobacteriia > Flavobacteriales > Flavobacteriaceae > Flavobacterium > Flavobacterium sp. UBA4854. The sequence continues at coordinate 15,437 of NZ_DHEI01000100.1, read as the reverse complement.
GCGTCTGGTTTTGACTTATCAGCAATTCTTTTTTCTAGTAAAACTCCGTTATAAGTTTCTCCTTTTTTGATTCCTAAATAACGATTTAAAAGCTGATCCGAATAAACTGTATTACCTAAGAATTTAATATTTCCGAAGTAATATTTGTTACCTTCTTCTACATTAATCTTAATTGCTAGAGTATTCTTTTTCTTGTTATACTGAACAGAATCATAGATAATACGAGCATCGCGATATCCTTTTTCTTTGTAGGCAGAGATTACTTTTTCTAAGTCAGTTTTGTACTTCTCTGGAATAAATTTAGAAGCCTTAAATACACGAATGAAATTTTTCTGCTTAGTGTCTTTCATCGCAGCACGCAATTGGCTGTCTGTAAGTTGCTTGTTTCCAGTGAAATCAATACTGCTGATTTTAACTTTATCTCCTTTATCTATTCGGACAAGCATATTAACTTGGTGTCCATTAATACTATCGGGAGTATTGGTAATAGTAACTTTTGTGTTATAAAAACCTTCTTTTTTATATTTGTTTTCGATGTAATTTTTGGTAGTGGTAATTAAGTTTTCGTTGACAATTTTGTTCTTTGTCAAGTTATTGTCTTTAATTAAGCCTTCTATTTTGCTTTTCTTAACACCAACGATTTTAACCTCATTTAATTTAGGAAGTTCAACAATATCTAAATCTAAATAGATACTGTCGTTTTCTACTTTATTAACATAGAATGCGATTTCGTCGAAAAGACCTAGCTTGCCTAATTTTTTAATTGCACTACTAATTTCTTCTCCAGGAACAGTGATTTCCTGACCTTTTTGAAGTCCTGAAAAGGTTACAACAGTTTGTTCATTGAAGCTTATTTTACCAACAACAGAAACTTTAGCTAAAATATATTTTTTTCCTTGATCAAAAGGAACTCTTTCTTGTGCTTTAATTTGTGAAAAACTACCCAATAGTAAAAGGGTAAAGACTATTTGTATTTTTTTTTGCAACACTAAAAAATTATTTAATTTGTTCACTGGTTTTTCCAAATCTACGTTCTCTTTTTTGATAACTAATAATAGCCTCATATAAATCTTGGTCTTTAAAGTCTGGCCACAAGACATTAGTAAAATACAATTCTGCATAGGCAATCTGCCAAAGCAAAAAATTACTTATTCTATGTTCTCCACTTGTTCGTATTAATAAATCTACGTCAGGTAAATTTTGCGTGTAAAGATGCTCATTTATAATTGAATCGTCAATAGTGTCTATTGAAATTATATTATTTTTAACTTTATCACTAATTGACTTTACGGCATTTACCAGTTCCTCTCTAGAACCGTAGCTTAAAGCGAGAGTAAGAGTTAAGCGAGTATTGTTTTTCGTTTTTTCCATAACATCCAAAAGTTCTTTTTGGGCTGTTTTTGGTAATTTATCAAGATTTCCAATTGCATTAAGTCTGATATTGTTTTCTTGAAGGGTAACTAGCTCTTTTTTTAATGAATTAATCAATATTTTCATTAACGCCTGAACCTCAAGTTTTGGACGATTCCAATTTTCTGTAGAAAAAGCATATAGAGTTAAATATTCAATTCCAAGCTTAGCAGAGGTTTTGATTATCTCTTTTACAGATTTAGTGCCATTTTCGTGGCCAAACGCGCGCATGAAACCTTGTTGTTTTGCCCAGCGGCCGTTACCGTCCATAATAATGGCTAGGTGTCTAGGTAAGTTTTTGTGATCTATCGATTCTATTAAATTCATTTTTTAGTATGCGCAATAGCATGGTTTTTTTCCAAAGGTATAGGTTAAAGTCATACCAGAAAAAATATACCAGTCATTATTATTTAAATTTCCAAATTTCATAATACTTGGATTGCTTGTATTTGGATTGCTTCCGTCAATATTATCCGTAAATGTATAGCGTGCGCCAACTTCGGCAGCTAAAACAAAACGTGGAGATATATTTGATTTTATACCTAATGTAATAGGTATAGACATAGAACTTCTGTTCTTTAGCTCGTATACGGTATTGGGAGTTGCGGTGTATCGGTATAGATTATTGAAGAAGAAATAATTTAAACCAGTAAACACGTAAGGCGTTATTTTTGTGTGATAATCGTGCAGATTAAAATCGAAAAAATTAAATTCTAAACCAGCAGAAAGCTCTTTTATGTCATTGTCAAAACGGTAGCCTCTTTGATTTCTTCCTGTTTCATCAGATTTGTAATCATTTCCACTAATATTTGACTGTGTATATGAGAATCTCCATGCGTGTCTTGGGCTTCTGTTCCATTTGTAAAGAACACCAAAAGCTAATTTTTCTGGAGCGATATAAGTTGTTTTTCCAACATCGCCTACAAAGTTGCTTCCGCCAAGAAAAACACCAATCTCATTGATCTGAGCATTAAGTGTAATAAAGGGGAAAAAACATAACAATAAATTAAAAATTTTCTTCATTTAATTCAAAATTGCGTGCAAATATAATAATTATCAATACGAATCAAAGTTCCTTTAGTTAAATGTGCTTTTTTTTCAATTTACGTTATGATTTTGAGCCATTTAATGATGATTCACTACATGCAGAACGAGAAAATGTGGTATTATCGTATAGTGAAGAATCAGAAAAGAGTTTAATTTCTTTTATCTTCTCCCCAGAGCAGTTTGTTTCTCAAGGTTTTTAAGAAAGTCTCGTCTGGTATTTCAACCATTTTAATTTTGTAATCTGTTTTTTTAATTTTTAAAATAGACTCGTTTTTTACCGAAGAAATTCTTGAGTCTAAAGAAACCAAATATTGGTCTTCTCTTCCTGTTACGCGCAAAGTAATTTCTGTATCATCGGGAATAACAAGAGGTCTGGCAGTTAAATTATGTGGAGCAATTGGCGTAATCACTAAACTTTTGACGTCTGGCGTTAAAATTGGTCCGCCACAGCTTAAAGAATATCCTGTAGAACCGGTTGGCGTTGAAATGATTAATCCGTCTGCCCAATAAGAATTTAAATATTCGTTGTTCAAATAGGTTTCTACTGTAATCATCGAAGTGGTATCTTTTCTACTCACTGTAACTTCGTTCATAGCGAAATTAAGTTCTTTAAAAGCTTCGTTGTAAGGTTCGCATGTGATTCCTAATAAAGTTCTTTCAGAAGTGGTGTAGTTTTGATCAATAACGTATTGAAGTAAAATATCTATATTTTCTTTCTGAACTTTGGCAAGAAAACCTAATCGTCCAGCATTTATACCTAGTAAAGGTACTCCAGAATTACGAACAAAAGCAGCGGCTCTTAAAATCGTTCCGTCGCCTCCAATACTAATTAACATTTCGAAACTATTATCTAAAGCAGTACTTGGGGAAAAAGTTTTGTATTCTTTTTTTATAAGCTGTTTTTCATAAAGCATATTCAGGAAATTTTCTTCAATTACCATTTCGACGTTATTGGTATTGAAAAATGTGAAAATGTCTTTTATAATAGGTTCAGTGCTATTCTGATAGTATTGTCCGTAAATGGCTATTTTCATTCGTTGTAAATTAGATAATTTGTCAATGTGTCAATTAGATAATCTGGAAATGCGAAAATTATCTAATTAACTAATTCTCTCATTGGCACATTCATAATTTATATGTTGAGATATTTGTCTAAATAATCTGATCGCTCTTTTAAGCTATTAATATAGTTGTCTTCTTGATGCTCCGAAATAATTTCGTAACCATATCTTCTATACGTCTGAATAATTTCGTTGATTGCTCCCAAGCCAATTTTTACAGTGATTTGAACATTTTCTGTATCAGCTTCAGAAACAAAACAGCCTAAAATTTTACCATTATTGCTTTCTACAATTTGAGTTACTTCACTCATAGAATAATCCAAAAGCCCTTTTTGTACAATAATAATGGCGCCAGGTTCTTTTAAAAATGGAGTTTCCTGAAAAAACTTCATGATGTCTTCCATTTCGTAGTAGCCTATATAATTGTTGTTTTCATCAAGAATAGGCAGGATATTCGTGTGGTTTTTTGCAAAAACCTCTAGAACATCTAGCCAAATCATCGATTTTCTGGCAAAGAAACGTTCTAAAGCATATTTGTAATCAATTGCTTTTTTATCAGTGTCAAATGTTTCAACATCATCAGAAGAGATGCTTCCAATAAAAATACCATCTTCTAAAATCGGAAAATGAGAAAAATTTACATCGATAAAAAAGTCCTGAATAGAGGCAATTGTTTCCTGACTGTCAATTGCTCTGAAATCGTTTGTGATATAGTTTGTAATTTCTGTCATAAATCAATTGAGGATATTTGATGCAAAATAATCAAAAAATACCGAAAACCGCTCTGTTTTACTTTGTATTTTTGTCGTAACAAATATAAGATTACTAGAATTAATATCTATTTATATGACAAAATTAAGTGTAAATATCAATAAAATAGCAACGCTTCGAAATGCTCGTGGCGGAAATGTTCCCGATTTATTAAAAGTAGCTGCAGATATTCAGCGTTTTGGCGGACAGGGAATTACAATTCACCCACGTCCAGATGAGCGCCATATTCGTTATCAAGATGCACGCGATTTAAAAGCAGTTGTTACCACAGAATATAATATTGAAGGGAATCCGCAGCATAATTTTATCGATTTAGTTTTAGAATGCAAGCCAGATCAGGTAACCTTAGTTCCAGACGCAATTGGTGCAATAACCTCTTCAGCTGGCTGGGATACAATCAAAAATCAAGAATATTTGACTGAAGTGATTCAAGAGTTTCAAAGAAACGGAATAAGAACTTCGATTTTCGTTGATCCAATTTTAGAAATGATTGAAGGTGCGAAAAAAACAGGAACAGATAGAATTGAGTTGTACACAGAATCTTTTGCACATCAATATAGTTTAGGAAACGAAAAAGGAATTGATCCTTATACTAAAGCTGCAGTGTTGGCAAATGAATTGGGTTTGGGAATCAATGCTGGACACGATTTAAGTTTAGATAACATTAAATTTTTTAAAGAAAATATTCCAGGTTTATTAGAAGTTTCTATTGGCCATGCTTTAATTTCGGAGGCACTTTATCTTGGTTTAGATAATACTGTAAATATGTATCTGAATAAATTGAAATAATTCTTTAAAAAGAAAAAATTAAAAATATGCTTTATTCAAAAATAGAAGGAGAAGGAAAACCATTTGTCATCATGCACGGATTTCTCGGAATGTCTGATAATTGGAAAACTTTAGCCGGGCAATATGTAGAAGCCGGATTTCAAGTTCATATTTTAGATTTAAGAAACCACGGTCGCAGTTTTCATTCAGATGAATGGAGTTATGAAGCCATGGTTCAAGATGTGTACGAATACTGTCAAGCAAATAATCTGACTAGAATAGATATTCTAGGACATTCGATGGGAGGGAAAGTAGCGATGCTTTTTGCTACGACGTATCCAGAAATTGTAGACAAATTGATTGTGGCAGATATTGGTCCGAGATTCTACAAACAGCATCATCAAGATATTTTGGCAGGATTAAATGCAGTAGATTTTTCTGTAAAACCAAGCCGAAATGATGTAGAAGCAATTTTATCTCAATATGTTCCAGATTTCGGAACTCGTCAGTTTTTGCTAAAAAATCTATATTGGAAAGAGCCGGGACAGTTGGCTTTTAGATTTAATTTAGAAGCTTTTAATAATAATCTGGATGCGATAGGAAAACCTTTGGCAGATCATTTAGTTTTTAATAATCCGACATTATTTATTAGAGGCGGAAATTCTGGCTATATTCAAGATGCTGATCTTGATGAAATTCGCAAGCATTTTCCAAATTTAAAATTAGAAACCATTCCAAATGCAGGACACTGGCTTCATGCTGAAAATCCGAAAATGTTTTTTGAATTGACAACAACGTTTTTAAAAGAATAAAACACTTTTGATAAAATTTTATTATTTTTAAATAAATTTTAAACCTAAAAACTATGAAATTATTACTTAGACTTCTCGTTACGGCTGCTTTGGTTTTATTATTGTCTAACATTTTAACAGGGGTTCATGTTGCTAGTTTTGGTACAGCAGTAATTGTTGCAGTAGTTTTAGGATTGCTGAATATCTTTATTAAGCCAATTTTAGTGTTGTTAACTTTGCCAGTAACGTTTGTTACGCTTGGTTTATTTTTATTAGTCATAAACGCGGTAATTATTTTACTGTGCACTAATATTGTAGGCGGTTTTGCAGTAAATTCATTTTGGACAGCATTAATATTCAGCATTATTCTATCTATACTTCAATCTCTTACTTATAAAATATTAGGAGACGATAAATAAAACAAATCGGCAGATTAAAACTGCTTCAAATACAATAGATTAAAAACTTGGTTGGGTTGCAAAAATTTTATAATTTTGCAACCCAATTTTATTATGTAAATTAAAGAAGAAGATGGATATTAAAAGAGTAGCAATAGACGCTGTAAACGAGACAATCGTTATGAACGTTGTTCATATGGATTATAAAGGTCAAGTAGCAAAAAGAATTAACGAAAAAATGCCTTTAGCGCAAGTAAAAGGATTTAGAAAAGGGGCAGTGCCTAAAGATCTTGTTGAAAAACAATACGGAAAAGGTATTAAACAAGAAGAGATTAAAAAAGTAGTTGATTTGGCTTTAGAGCGTTATATTCAATCTGAAAGATTAAATCTTTTAGGAACTCCTCTTGCTAAAGTAAACGAAGATTTTAACTGGGATGCTGAAGAATTAACTTTTGAATACGAAATTGGTTTAGTGCCAAATTTCGAAATTGATCTTGAAGCTAAAAACAATATCGTAAAATATATCGTTACTGCTGATGATAAATTAATCGACGGACAAGTAGAGCGTATCCAAAAACAATTTGGAAAAGCAGTTCCTCAAGAAGTTTCTGATGCTAAATCTGATTTAACTGGAACTTTCTCAAACGAAGCAAACGGAATCAACAATACAACTACAATTTCTGTAGATGCATTCAGCAAAAAAGCTCAAAAACAATTCACAGGTAAAAAAGTTGGAGATGTTGTTACAGTAAGCACAAAAGGTTTATTTGAAGACGATCACCAATTAATGGATTACTTAAAAGTTGGTCACGAAGGTGTTCACGGTTTAGATGTTGAAGTAAACTTTACTATTGAAGCAATCAACGGTTCTGAGCCAGCTGAATTAAACCAAGAATTATTCGATAAACTTTTTGGCGAAGGAAAAGTAGCTTCTTTAGAAGATTTAAAAGCTAAAATTAAAGAAGATGCTGAAGCTCAATTCGCTCAGCAAGCTGACCAAAAATTATTATTAGATGTTCAAGATTTCTTGATCGAAAACACAAAATTCGATTTACCAGCTGAATTCTTGAAAAAATGGTTGCAAACTGTTGGAGAGAAAAAACTTTCTGCAGAAGAAGCTGAAGTTGAATACGCAAGATCTGAAAAAGGTTTACGTTTCCAATTAATCGAAGGAAAAGCTTTAGCTCAAAGCAATATCCAAATTACATTTGATGACTTGAAAGAGTTTACATCAAACGCAATCAGACAGCAAATGGCTCAATTTGGTCAAACTAACCCAACTGACGAAGAAGTTCAAGGAATCGTGGCTAGAGTTTTATCTAACCAAGACGAAGTGAAAAGACTTTCTGAGCAAGTTGTAGCAGCTAAAATGTTAGATATCTTCAAAGAAAAAGCTAACCCAACAACTAAAGAGGTTACTTACGAAGAATTTATTGCAGCTTCTTACGGAGAATAAATTTTAGTCTGAAAGTCAAAAGTTGTAAAGTCGAAAGTTAAGAAGTATACTTTTTAAAAATTAAGATTTTATTACAGAAACTGAAAGATAAAAATAATTATATTTGAACGTCAATGGAATTTTTTATTCTGTTGACGTTCTTTTTTGTTTCAAGTTTAAGGTTTCAGGTTTCACGTTTTCTTCAGTTAACTTGAAACCTTAAACTTGAAACATAAGAAACGTTTCAGACAAATTGGCATTTCTTATAAAAAGGTATGAACTTTGTTTAATTCGTTTAAGTCACTTGCTGACTTTAGACTTTTCAACTTTAAACTAAAAATATGAACTACGGTAAAGAATTCAAAAAATTTGCTACAAAGCACCAAGGAGTAAACGCAATGTATTACGATAAAATCGTAGCAGCAATGACTCCAACAAACATGACTCCATATATTATCGAAGAGCGCCAATTGAATGTTTCTCAATTAGACGTTTTCTCAAGATTAATGATGGA
>NZ_DHEI01000100.1:0-7111 GCF_002399805.1 Flavobacterium sp. UBA4854 | reverse complement strand
GCTAATATTGTTCAGGCTCAGTTATTATTCTTAGAAAGTGCTGATGCTTCAAAAGATATTCAAATTTATTTAAACTCTCCAGGAGGAAGTGTTTATGCAGGTTTAGGAATTTACGATACAATGCAATACATCAAACCAGATGTGGCAACAATCTGTACAGGAATGGCAGCTTCTATGGGAGCAGTTCTATTATGCGCAGGAGCAGCAGGAAAACGTTCTGCATTGCCTCACTCAAGAGTAATGATTCACCAGCCATCTGGAGGAGCACAAGGTGTTGCAACAGATATGGAAATCAACTTACGCGAGATGTTGAAATTAAAAGATGAATTATACAACATTATTTCTCACCATTCAGGACAAACTTTTGATAAAGTGCACAAAGACAGTGAACGTGACTACTGGATGAAAGCTGATGAAGCAAAAGAGTACGGAATGATTGATGAAGTATTAAGAAGAGGATAATTATTAAAGTTAAATTTTGTTTCAGGTTTCAAGTTTTAAGTTAGTTTGATTAACCTAGAACCTGAAACTTTAAACTTTAAACAAAAAAATATTAAGCTGTAAAGAGCTAAGTTTTTAAGTTTTAGGTCAAAAAGCTTAGAAACTTAGTATCTTTGCAGCTTAGTAACTTAAATAAAGAATGGCAAAAGTAGTATTAGAATGTTCGTTTTGTGGAAGAAAAAAGCCAGAAACTAATTTATTAATTGCAGGTATCAATGCACACATTTGTGATAAATGTATTGAGCAAGCACACGGAATTGTTTTAGAAGAATTAAAATCTAGCGGAAGCGCAAAATTAGTTGGGGACTTAATTTTAAAGAAACCAAAAGAAATTAGAGCTTTCCTAGATCAATATGTTATTGGTCAGGATCAGACTAAAAAAGTAATGTCGGTTGCGGTTTACAATCACTACAAACGTTTAATGCAACAGCAATTAGACGATGAAGTAGAGATCGAAAAAAGTAACATCATCATGGTTGGTCAAACAGGAACAGGAAAAACATTAGTAGCAAAAACGATTGCTAAAATGTTAGACGTTCCGTTGGCAATTGTTGATGCGACAGTATTAACAGAAGCAGGTTACGTTGGAGAAGACGTTGAAAGTATTTTGACGCGTTTGCTTCAAGCTGCAGACTACGATGTAGCAAAAGCAGAAAGAGGAATCGTATTTATTGATGAGATTGATAAAATTGCTCGCAAAAGTGATAATCCGTCAATAACGCGTGATGTTTCTGGAGAAGGTGTTCAGCAAGCTTTATTAAAATTGTTGGAAGGAACGGTTGTAAATGTACCGCCAAAAGGAGGACGTAAGCACCCGGACCAAAAATTTGTTGAGGTAAATACTCAAAATATCTTGTTTATTGCAGGTGGAGCTTTTGATGGTGTTGAACGCATTATTTCAAAACGCTTAAATCGTCAAGCGGTTGGTTACTCAACTTCTAAAAATGTTGATAATATCGACAAAGACAATTTATTGCAATACATTATTCCAAAAGATATTAAAGATTTCGGATTGATTCCAGAGATTATTGGTCGTTTGCCAGTTTTAACGCACATGGATCCTTTGGATAAAGAAACGCTTCGTGCCATTTTAACACAACCTAAAAATGCATTGATCAAACAATATCAGAAATTATTCTTGATGGATGATGTTGAGTTTACCATTACAGATGAAGCTTTAGATTTTATTGTAGACAAAGCTTTAGAATATAAATTAGGTGCTCGTGGATTACGTTCTTTATGCGAAGCTATTTTGACAGATGCTATGTACGAACTGCCAACTTCAGATGATACAAGTCTGACAATCGACAAAGAATATGCAGAACATACGCTAAGCAAAAACTTGTTGAAACGTATGGAAATTGCTTCTTAAGTTATAAATCAACTTTGACAAAGTTCAATTGTAAAACCTGTTCATTTATTTGAGCAGGTTTTTTTATTTTCTTTTTTGTTTGGTTTGATGAAAACTAAACTTCTGTTTTAGCCCTGATCGAAACGGCATCCTTTTGCTGTGGGGTTCACAGTAAAAGATACAGTGAAGAGCAGGACAGATGTTCTTTTGGAAACAGAATGTTCTGCTTCTAATAAAATTATTGCACTCTAAATTTCTCGCGATACTCAATTGGTTTCATGCCAACCATTTTATAAAAAACCTTTCTAAAGGCTTTTGGATCGTTATAGCCAGTTTTTTCGATAATTTCTGAAATCGAAAGCTGGGTTTGCTCTAGATATTTCTTCGAACTTTCGACTCTAATATTTTGTAGATATTCAATTGGTGGAATTCCGGTTACTTGTTTAAAACGGCGTGTCATGTTTCTGGCACTTGTCGGAATGTCTTTTGTAATTTCTTCTAGTTTTTCGATGGTGTGATACTGGCTTTCAATTTTTTGCTGTAACATGGCAACCAAAGTGTCATTGTGCAAATGGTTTGGTCTGAAAGTGCTAAAATAGCTTTGCTTGTAACGGTTTAAGTCGATAGAAAATATTTTGGCAATTTTAACTGCCATTTCGTTACCGCAGAATTTTTGAATCAAAAGAATCAATAAATGAAAAGTTGAGGTAGATCCTCCGCTTGTATATAAACTTCCGTCGGCGGTTAAAGTTTCTTCTGGTTTTAATTTCACCATCGGAAAGGCTTTTGTAAAAGCGCTGCAAGCATCAACATGGGTTGTGGCAAGTTTTTCGTTTAATAAACCAGATGCGGCAAACAAAAATGCTCCAGTACAAAAACTGGCTAATTCGGCTCCAGTTTTATGCTGTTTTTGAAGCCAAGGAATAAAATTTTTATTCTTTTTAATCATCTCGCTCATATTATCAGTAGTAAAAGCGGGAATTAAAATTAAGTCTAGAATAATTTCTGAAGTTTCAATGGAATTACTTTTATATCCAAATATATTTCCTTGATCGTTTTGCTCTTTAGACTGAAAAATCATTATTTCAAATGGTTTTTCTGTTCCCGATGTAAGTTTATTTGCAGTTTCAAAGACTTCTAATATCGCGGCTATACTTAATAATTTATAGTCGTGAGGTACGATTAAACCTAGTTTCTTGCTCATGATATTTGTTGTTTTTTGGAATTTCAGTTAACACAAAAATAAGCAAATTGTCTTAAATGCCCCTAAAGTTGACTTTTATTGTCGTTTTAAACTAATCTTAAAATTTTACATTTGCTTTGATTAATTTGTAATTTTATAAAGATGAAAACAAAGATATTCTTAAATCTTGCGGTAAAAGATTTAAATCGTGCAGTGAATTTTTTTAATGAACTTGGTTTTTCTACAAATCCAAAGTTCACAAATGAACAGGGAGCTTGTATAGTAATTAGTGATAACATTTTTACAATGCTTTTGGTTGAAGAGTTTTATCAAACCTTTACCCCAAAGAAAATTTGTGATTCTACAACAACAAGCGAAGTCCTTATTTCTCTTTCTATGGAATCACGTGAGAAAGTAGATGAAACAATTGAGAAAGCGGTAAAAGCTGGTGGAACAGATTATCAAGAAGCAAAAGATTATGGTTGGATGTATCAAAGAACATTTCTAGATTTGGATGGACATCATTGGGAAGTCTTCTTTATGGATGAAAGTCAAATTCCAACCAATTAAAGATGATTTCGGTAGAAGTTATAATTAATGCGTCAATAGAAAAAGTTTGGGATTTTTGGATTACGCCAAAACATATCCAAAACTGGAACAGTGCTTTTGATAATTGGTATACGTCTTATGCTGAAAATGATTTGCAAGAAAAAGGAAAGTTTAGATATGAAATGAGATCAAAAGATAAAGATGAAAGCTTTGATTTTGAGGGAATATATACAAAAGTTGAAAAATTTCAGTTAATAGAATATAAGCTTTCAGACAATAGAATCGGAAGCGTTCATTTTGAAGATTTTGGAAACAATGTAAAGCTTGTTGAATATTTTGAACCTAATAAAACTGATTCTGAAAACATGCAAAAGCAATGGTGCCAAGATGTGATTGATAACTTTAAGAAATACACAGAGAGATTTTAAAACGAAATTTATTTATAATAATGATAACAATAAAAAATACTGTAAAAGCATCTGCAGAGAAAGTTTGGAAGTTTTGGAATACACCAGAACATATTACAAAATGGAGTTTTGCTTCTCCAGATTGGCACACGCCTCACGCAGAAGCAGATTTAAGAGAAGGAGGAAAATTTAAATCGACTATGGCTGCCAAAGATGGGAGTATGAGTTTTGATTTTGGAGGCGAATTTACTTTAGTAAAACCAAATGAAGCACTTTCGTATGTTCTGGGAGATGGAAGAAAAGTTGAAATTACTTTTACAGAAACTTCAGAGGGTGTAGAAATTGTAGAAAGTTTCGACCCAGAAACTCAAAATCCAGAAGAAATGCAGCGCGCTGGCTGGCAGGCAATTTTGGATAATTTTAAAAGTTACGTAGAGGCTAATTAATTTTAGCTTCAAAGTCTCAAAGGTCAAAGATTACAAACTTAAATTAGCTTATATCACTTATATGGTTTAAAAGAAATAAATATCTAACCCAACAAAAAAAACAAAAAATGACAAAACAAATATGGTTGAATCTTCCTGTAAAGGACGTAGCAAAAGCGAAAGATTTTTTCTGGAAAATTGGTTTTTCGTTTAATGAACAGCATGACACCCCAAGTTCTACTTGTATGGTTGTAGGTGAAGGACATTTTGTAGTAATGCTTTTTGAAGAAATGCTTTTTTCTAGTTTCTCTCAAAATAGTATTACTGATACTAAATCAAGTTCGGAAGTATTGATTTCAATCGATGCTGAAAGCAGAGAAGAAGTTGATGAACTAGCTGAAAAAGTAAAACAAGCTGGCGGAACTGTGTTTGCTCCTCCTGCAGAGAGCCAGGGTTGGATGTATGGTTGTGGTTTTGCCGATTTGGACGGTCATCGTTGGAATGTCTTATTTATGGATTTTAGCAAATTACCAGATTAAAAATGGAAAAATTAGTTTTTAATATCAAGATCAAGGCTCCCAAAGAAAAGATTTGGAAAGTCTTATGGGATGACGAAACTTACCGAAAATGGACAAGTTCTTTTTGTGGAGAAAGTTACGTTGAATCGAGTTGGAACGAAGGCGACAAAATTTATTTTTTGGGCGCAGCTGGAGAAGGAATGAATAGTTTAATTGAAAAAAAAATTCCAAATGAATACATGGCTTTTAAGCATTTGGGTGAACTGAAAGATTATAAAGAAGTTCCGCCAAATGCAGAAACAGAACAATGGGCTGGAGCCATGGAAACCTATCGTTTAGATCAAAAAGGAGATTTGGTTGATCTTCATGTGGAAGTTGATGTGATCGAAAAGCATATAGACTATTTTAAAGAAGCATTCCCAAAAGGATTGGAGACCATTAAAGAGTTATCTGAGAAATAGAGAATGTAAGAGAAAGAAACAAAAACAAAGACTTTGTTTTGTGCTTCAAACGGAATTAGCAATTTATAATTAACAATTAACAATTAAAAAAATGGCAGCAATAAATCCATATTTAATGTTTAACGGAACTTGCGAAGAAGCGTTCCTGTTTTATAAATCGGTTTTTGGAGGAGATTTTCCGTACATCGGAAAATTTAAAGATGCTCCAGCAGAAGAAGGAGAAGTGCTTTCTGAAGAAGCATTAAATCGCATTATGCATGTTTCGCTTCCAATTGGAAATACCATTTTAATGGGAAGTGACAGTCATCCTAGATACGGAGATGTAGGTTTTGGAGATAATTTTTCGATTTCTATTAATACAGAAAGTACAGAAGAAGCAGATAGAATTTTTAACGGACTTTCGGCTGGAGGAAAAGTTGAAATGCCAATGAACAATACTTTCTGGGGATCTTATTTCGGAATGTTTAAAGATAAATTTGGTGTTAATTGGATGGTGAGTTTTGATAAAAACATTCCAAATCAATAGCCAAAAAGTTACGTTATTTTAATAATAAAAGATAATTGTTAAATTACTCGAAAAAGCACATTTATATGTGCTTTTTCTTTTCAAAAAAACAAGGATTATTCTTTTTTATCAACGAGAGATTGCCGATTTTTGTCGCTTCAAAATCAAGAAAGAAAAATGGCAGCAGAAGATAAAGAGATAATTTTATTAAAAGTTTCAGGACACGATAAAATTGGAGTTACAGCAGGTTTAACGGCTGTTTTAGGAGCATACGATGCTAATATATTAGATATCGGCCAAGCTGATATTCATGACACACTTTCTTTAGGAATTTTGTTCGAAATTGCAGCAGGTTCATCTTCAGCTCCTGTTTTAAAAGATCTTCTTTTCAAAGCTTATGAATTAGAAATCAAAGTAAAATTTATTCCGATTTCTATTGAAGATTACGAAACTTGGGTAAAATCACAATCTAAGCAACGATACATCATTAATATTTTGGGCGAAAAACTAGCGGCTTCTCAATTGGCGGCAGTTACCAAAATCATGTCAGATCAAAACCTAAATATCGATTCTATTATCCGATTAACAGGAAGAACTTCTATTGTAGAAAAAGAAGAATATCCGCGTTCTTGTATTCAATTGTCTGTGACAGGAGAGATTGTAAATAAAATTGTCATGACAGCAAGTTTTATGGAAGTCTCCAGAGCACTAAATGTCGATATTTCTTTCCAAGAAGATAATATTTATAGAAGAAACCGCCGCTTGGTTTGCTTCGATATGGATTCTACTTTAATCCAAACCGAAGTAATCGATGAATTAGCAGAATTGAATGGAGTAGGAGATCAAGTTCGCGCTATTACAGAATCGGCTATGAACGGCGAAATCGACTTTAATGAAAGTTTCAAAAAACGTATGGCACTTTTGGAAGGTTTGAGCGAAGAAGTGTTGCAAAATGTAGCAATCAATTTGCCAATCACGCAAGGGGCGCATCGTTTAATGAAAGCTCTAAAATATTACGGTTATAAAACTGCTATTCTATCTGGAGGATTCACTTATTTTGGAGAATATCTTCAAAAAGAATTAGGAATAGATTATGTTCATGCCAATCAATTAGAAATAAAAGACGGTAAACTGACAGGTAAATATTTAGGCGATATTGTTGATGGCCAGAAAAAAGCCGAATTCTTGAAAGCAATTGCCGAAAAAGAAGG
>NZ_DHEI01000127.1:45168-49933 GCF_002399805.1 Flavobacterium sp. UBA4854 | reverse complement strand
TATAGTATAATCCTTAAAAAAAAATTATGAAAAAGATACTTACCTTATTTGCAGTTATCGGTTTAATTGCATTTTCTAGCTGTGAAGGACCAGAAGGGCCTCCAGGAAAAGATGGTTATAATGGTGTGGGGACAGTTTATGAAAATGTAGCTCCTAATTATTATAATTTCACTAATAATAATAATTACAGCGTTAGGTTTAATTTTCCTGTACCGTTAGTAGAATCAGATGTAGTTTTAGTCTATCGTTTTGATGGCACTGATAATGGAGGCAGACCAGTTTGGCAAGCATTACCAGAAACTTATTATTTTGATGATGGAACTAGAGATTTTTCATTAAAATATGTTTTTACTTATAACTATGTGAATATTTATTTAGATGGAAATGATCAAGGAACTATTCCAGCAGATTATAGGTTAAATCAAATTTTTAGAATTGTTGTTGTTCCAGCAGATTTTGCAGCATCAGTAAATAAATCTAATTACTTAGAGGTTATGAAAGCCGCAAAATTAAGTGAAAGCCAAGTGCAGCAAATTAAGTTTTAATATGTTAACGCAAAAAAAAGGAAATCTCATGATTTCCTTTTTTTTTTGTGTTTAATAATATTAGCGTCCTCGAGGACTAGTTCTATCAGGTACGTTTATTGATGGATCAAATGGTTTTTGAGTTATTGTTACAGATGGTAGAACCATTGTGTAACTGTTAGTTGGTATTGGAGTACCATATCCTTCTTGACCTATCACAGGATGAAGAGAGATTAATAAAGCATTTTTGTTTTGGGTTGGTGAAAATTTAAAAGTTAAATATCTCCAAATTATCGCCCTGCTATCTAAAGTGTAAGATCTAGTATAATTCTCATAACTATAATCGCTTTGATTTAGATCATTTATGCCTTCATCGCTGCAAGGGTCTTTTAAAATAGGATCCCTGTAATTTGTAACATCTATTATTCCATTGTTTTTTAATTGTGCGTAAACAGTTGGATATCCATTGCTATATGTAGCTTTATCAACTGTATGAACATTATCGTAAAAACAGACCTGAAGCACAATTTCATAGGTTGTGTTTGCCTGAAAAGGATACTCTATTGAAAGAGCGCTACCTCTTTGTATATTTTTGTGCCAAGTTCCTCTCGGTTGATCAACTTTCTCGCCTCTATTGCTAGTGAATAATACCAATGAACCATAATACGTGTTATGATGGGGAACTTTAAACCCCCTAACTATATATCCATTGTTTTGTTTGGCAGGATTTTCACCATATACTCCAGAATCGGTATAGTAAGAGTTGCCATTATTGTATCTTTTTACAGTGCAGCCACTTTTAGTTGACTCACCTATTCCATATGCAAAATTGATATTGGTTGATTCTTCGGAAGTTTTAGATGTTGTTTTTTTAGAATATTCACTTTCTTCTGTTTTTATTGGGGTATCGAATATAAATATAGGTATTTTAGGTTTTGAACCATCGGTAATTTCTGCTTCATACACAATATCCCCATTAATAATATAAGTTTGGGTGGGATTTTTTCCAGATTGGCTTTTTGAAGATGATTCTTCCATACTGTCGCATCCAGTAATAATGAAAGGAGCTAATAAATAAAAATAAATCTTTCTCATAATAAAACTTTTAAAAGGTTTGTAGTGAGGTAAATGTATTTAAAATATAATATTTTACATCTTTTAAAATGTTAAATTGTAGGAATAATTTTAATTTTTGTAAATTGTCTAAATAAAAAAAGGAAATCTTAACGATTTCCTTTTTTTATGAATATATGTTTTTAAAGCTAATTATTCTTCGCTTGACGAATCATTTAAAACCTTTTCTGGTCCGAATTTAAGAGAAACTAGAATTCCAACTAAAAGTGATAAAGCAATAAATCCTAAAGAAGCCCATTCTGGAACTTCAATATAATCGTGCAGTAACATTTTTAATCCAACAAATGCTAAAATAGCTACTAAGCTGTATTCTAAATAACTGAATTTTGCCAACATATTTGCTAAGAAGAAATACATAGAACGTAATCCTAAAATGGCAAAAATGTTAGAGCTAAATACTAGAAAAGGATCTTTTGTAATGGCTAAAATTGCAGGAACACTATCTACAGCAAACAGCACATCCATAACCTCGATTACAATCAAAGCAACAAATAATGGAGTTGCAGCTTTTTTTGCAGTCTTGGTTGAGATAAAGAATTTTTCGCCATCCATTTCTGATGTAATCGGAATAATTTTTCCTAATGTTTTGTATACAAAAGAATCTTTTGGATGAAAATCTTCATCTTCGCCAGAAAATAACATTTTTATAGCGGTAAAAATCAAGAAAATACCAAAGACATAGGTTGTCCAAGTAAATTTGCTAATTAGCATTACGCCAAAGAATATCATCAAACCACGGAAAACAATTGCTCCTAGAATTCCCCAGAACAAAACGCGGTGCTGGTATTTTTGCGGAATTTTGAACGAAGCAAAAATAATAGCAATAACAAAGATGTTGTCAACACTTAGCGAAAGCTCAATTAAATATCCGGTAATGAATTTCATTGAAGCGACTGCAGGTTTTAACTTATCTGGGTTCGCGATATAATCTGTGGTATACAGCCAATAAATTACTCCCGAAAACAGGAAGGATAAAGTAACCCAAATAAGAGTCCATTTGCTGGCTTCTTTAGTACTAATAATATGTGGTGTTTTGTTAAAGACACCAAGGTCTAAAGCAAGAATAAAAATTACAGCAAGTAAAAAGAGAGACCAGACTATCATAAATTATTTTTTTTAATGATATACAAAGATAAGTTTTGAACTTTAACTTAAAAAGTAAATTTAATCTTAAAATTAAGTAATATTTGTTACTTGTAAAATGTTAAGTATTATAAAGTTATGAGGTTTTTTTCTTGTTTAACCCGACAAGTTTTTAAAACCTGTCGGGTTAATGCATAAAAAAAGTGCCAACAATTACGATGGCACTTTGTAAAATATATTGTAAGCTTTAAATTATATTGCTGAGTTAACAGTTTTGATAATTCTAGCAGCAATTTTGTAAGGGTCTCCGTTTGAAGCTGGTCTTCTGTCTTCCAACCATCCTTTCCAACCTTTTTGAACAGTCATTAAAGGAATTCTGATAGAACATCCTCTGTCTGAAACTCCATAAGAGAAATCGTGGATAGAAGCAGTTTCGTGTTTACCAGTTAAACGCTGATCGTTGTAAGCTCCGTAAACTGCAATGTGCTCAGCAGTAACAGGACGGAAAGCTTCACAGATTTTCTCGTAAACTTCTTGAGAACCACATGTTCTAAGAACTGTGTTAGAGAAGTTAGCGTGCATACCAGAACCATTCCAGTCAGTATCTCCTAGAGGTTTTGGGTGATATTCAATATAGTAACCATATTTCTCAGTCAAACGGTCTAATAGGTAACGAGCAACCCAGATTTCGTCTCCAGCTTTTTTAGCTCCTTTAGCGAATAATTGGAATTCCCATTGTCCGCAAGCAACCTCTTGGTTGATTCCTTCAAAATTGATTCCAGCAGCGATACATAAATCAGCATGCTCTTCAACTAATTTTCTACCGTGTGTGTTTTTTCCACCTACAGAACAGTAGTACATCCCTTGTGGAGCAGGGTATCCTCCAACTGGGAAACCAAGTGGAAGTTGTGTTTTAGTATCCATAATGAAATACTCTTGTTCGAATCCAAACCAAAAATCATCATTATCATCATCAATTGTAGCTCTACCGTTAGAAGGGTGTGGTGTTCCGTCAGCATACATAACTTCGCACATTACTAACCATCCGTTGATACGAGTTGGATCTGGATAGATTGCAACTGGAACTAATAAACAGTCAGAAGAACCTCCTTCGGCTTGTCTTGTAGATGATCCATCAAATGACCAGTTTCCAAGCTCTTCTAATGTTCCTTTGAAGTTTTCGTGTTCTTCAACTTTAGTTTTACTTCTAAGATTTTGAGTTGGTTCATATCCATCTAACCAAATGTACTCTAACTTAATTTTAGCCATAATAATATAAATTAATTTTTTTGTTTTTTTTCGTTGGGTCAAATATAGATTTATTTTTTCAGTCCCAAAAATTAGGGGGCTGTTTTGTTTTATGAACTATAATTTTTTGGATAAGCGCAATTTTGATAGGGGTATATTTTAAAAAAAGCAATTTTAATAACCTTAAAAAAACAAATTCGTAATAATTAAGGAACATTTTTGAATTTCCGAGTTAAGGAATTATGAAAAAATGTTTATTTAATCAATATTACCGTACAGTTTTGTTATATTTCTGTGATTTGAATTCATTATTCTTTGAAAAAAGCGTTTTATGTTGAGAAATTCTATTTCAAAAATCTAAAATTTATATTTTAAATAGGTTCTTTATTTGTTTATATTTGCTGATCATTTTTTAATGAAAATTAGTACGAATTTAAAACATACATAACCATGTCAACATTACGTTTCCAAGCTTTACAACAAGCTTCTAACAGAAAGCCGGTGCATTTTGAAGAAATTGGCCGAAAATCAAATCTTTTTGGGGCAAATGTGTTTAATGAAAAGGCAATGAAGCAATATTTAACTTCAGATGCATTTAAAGGAGTAAGAGATGCTATCCAACACGGAACTAAAATCGACAGAAAACTAGCTGATTATATTGCTATGGGAATGAAAGAATGGGCTCTTTCTAAAGGTGTAACACATTATACACATTGGTTTCAGCCACTTACAGGAACAACAGCAGAAAAACACGATGCTTTTTTTGAAACTTCTTA
>NZ_DHEI01000127.1:31649-44929 GCF_002399805.1 Flavobacterium sp. UBA4854 | reverse complement strand
CCAGCTTTTATATATGGTACAACTTTATGTATACCAACAGTATTTATTGCTTACACTGGTGAAGCTTTAGATAATAAAATACCTTTATTAAGAGCATTATCTGCAATTGACGAAGCGGCTACAGAAGTTTGTAAATATTTTGACAAAAACGTAAAAAAGGTAACAGCAACTTTAGGCTGGGAGCAAGAATATTTCTTGATTGACAAAGCTTTGGCAAATTCTCGTCCAGACTTAATGATGACAGGAAGAACTTTATTAGGACATACTTCTGCAAAAGGGCAGCAATTAGACGATCATTATTTCGGATCTATTCCAACTCGCGCTCTTACTTATATGAGAGATTTAGAGCAGGAATGCATGCTATTGGGTATTCCGGTAAAAACGCGTCATAATGAGGTTGCGCCAAATCAGTTTGAGTTGGCTCCAATTTTTGAGGAAACAAATCTTGCAGTAGATCATAACTCTTTATTAATGGATGTTATGCAGAAAGTTGCAGAACGTCATGACTTTAAAGTATTATTTCACGAAAAGCCTTTTAAAGGAGTAAATGGTTCTGGAAAACACAATAACTGGTCATTGGCTACAGATACAGGAGTTAATTTATTGAGTCCGAGCAAAACGCCAATGAGCAATTTACAGTTTTTGACTTTCTTTATTAATACAATCAAAGCGGTAAACGATAACGAAACTTTATTAAGAGCTTCTATCGCAACGGCAAGTAACGACCATAGGTTAGGAGCAAATGAAGCGCCGCCAGCAATTATGTCTGTATTTATTGGTGCACAATTGACAAAAGTTTTATCTGAATTAGAAAGCGTAACTACAGGAAAACTTTCGCCAGAAGAAAAAACAGATCTTAAGTTGAATGTTGTTGGAAAAATTCCAGATGTATTATTAGACAATACAGACAGAAATAGAACTTCGCCTTTTGCTTTTACAGGAAATAAATTTGAGTTTAGAGCTGTGGGTTCAAACTCAAACTGCTCAAATGCAATGACAACTTTGAATGCAATTGTAGCGAAACAATTAATTGACTTTAAAAATGAAGTAGAAAACTTAATCGAGTCGAAAGACATGAAAAAGGACGATGCTATTTTTAATGTTCTAAGAGAATACATCAAACAGTCTAAAAAGATTCTTTTTGAAGGTGACGGTTATAGCGAAGCTTGGGAAAAAGAAGCAGCAAAAAGAGGATTGAGTAATTTTAAAACAACTCCAGAAGCGATTAAAGCAAAAGTTTCGAAACAAGCTTTGGAATTGTTTGAAGAATTAGGAATCTTTAATCATGTAGAAGCCGAAGCGCGTTACGAAATTGAATTGGAAGAATACACTAAAAAAATCCAGATTGAAGGTCGTGTTTTAGGAGATATTGCAAGAAACCATGTTATTCCGACTGCAATTCGTTATCAGAATACATTAATTGAAAATGTAAAAGGATTAAAAGAAATTTTTGCCAAAGAATTTGACGCATTAGCAAAAGAGCAAATTGTTTTGATTAAAGAAATTTCAGGCCATATTGAAGGAATCAATTCTAAGGTATTGGCAATGACTAATGAAAGAAAGAAAGCAAATCAATTAACTGATGCTCAAAAAATGGCAGAGGCATATTGCAATAACGTAAAACCATATTTTGACGAGATTCGTAATCACTGCGATAAATTGGAATTATTGGTAGATGACGAAAGTTGGACATTAACCAAATACAGAGAATTATTGTTTACTAAATAATTAAGAAACAATTTGTTAAAGCCTGTCTTATAAGACAGGCTTTTTTTTGCTTAAATAGTAATAAAGCCCCTATTTAATTGATATTTTCTTTGTTACAGATGCTTTAAATGTAAACAAATTGTAATAAGTATCTTTTTTCCTATGAAAATTTATAAGCTTTTTGGCAGTTCATCGAGATAGTTTTACAGTTTGTCGAAAAGAGGTTAATATCTTGTAAAATAGGTATTTATACTGAATCTTGTTTTGGAGAAGTTTTATAATTTTGGTCATGAAGTTGAGAAAATAAATTAAAATTTGTTTTCAAATGGCGTTGTAAAGTCCCCGTCTTTTCCCCCAAATTTCGAATCTGCAAATTACCTACATAATAAGTTGTATTAATAACCAATTAAATATATTTATTATGAAAAAAGTAATTTTAAGCATCTCAGCGATGCTGTTTGTAGGAGTAGCGGCAATCGCTCAAGGAAACACTTCATCAGTAAACCAAGTTGGAGATTCTGATCAAGGTATTGTTAATCAAAATGGTCAAACGAATGATTCAAAGATTGATCAATTAGGAAACACAAACAAATCAGAAGTTTATCAGGGAATTCAACCAGCAACTTACAATGCCAAAAGTAATATGGCAGATGTAAAACAAAAAGGAGACAACAACGGGGCTTTTATTTCTCAAAGTAACCATGACAACAAAGCAACACAAAGTCAGACAGGAAACTGGAATAAAGCAACTATTTGGCAAGACCAAATTGTAGAATCTACAATCCCATCAGCACTTGGAGGTAAAGATGTTGCAACTCAAACTCAAAAAGGAAATAATAATACCGCTACTATTGACCAAGGTACAACAGGTAATGAAAAACCGACAGGACTTCCTTTTAATCCTACTCAATTAAGTCAAGTAGCATTAGTTGCTGTGCCATTTGGACCACACAGCCAAAACGAAGCTACTCAAACACAAAATGGAGATAATAATCTTGCTTATGCAAGCCAAGGTGGTGTTCAAAACAAATCTTCTCAAACACAAACTTCTCCAAGTGGTACTTCAGCATCAGACGGCAACAAGTCATATCACTATCAATATGGTGATAAAAACGAAGCTACATCTGTTCAAAATGGTACTAAGTTGAGAGAAGATACATTGCAAATTGGTAACTTAAACAAAGCTACAGTTACTCAAACAGGTGCAGCGCACAGTAGCATTAATTTCTCTCTAGGAAACTCAAACATAATTAGTGTTACTCAAAGTAACTAATTGAAAAGATAAAAATGTGATAGTCATAAAACGACTATCGCATTTTTTTTAATTTAAAACAGAATCAAGATGAAATCTTTCATTTTATATATACTATTAATATTCTTTTACAGTCCTGTATTTTATGCTCAGGAAAAAGAAGAAGGTTCAGAATTTAAAAATTACAGTTCATCGCTTTTTAATTCAAAAGAGAAAGCTTTTAGCATTGTTTCCAATTTGAGTAAAAAAGAACAAAACGATTTAAATTCAAGAATCCAATCTGGAGTGCAAATTCAGCAGGTTGGCGATTTTAATAAAATTTATGCTTCTTTAAAATCGAATGATACAAAAGTTGCAATAGATCAAAATGGTGATAATAATGCGTTAGCATTAGATAAAAGTGCAAAAACAATTACTCAAAGTGTTATTCAGCAAGGCGATAACAACAAAATTTCCGATTTTACATTGCATACCAATTACAATGTTAATATGGAAATGATTCAAAAGGGAGATAATCAAAGCATTCAAAATATAGGAACCAATTCGTTGTCAAAAAATATGAAAATTACACAGACAGGAAATGGCGCTTCTATTATTCTTATAAACAAATAAAATAAAGATGTATTTTATAAACAGACATATCATAATCTTTCTATTATTTTTTTCTTTTCTTGTTTATGGGCAAGTTCCACAGGATAAGATAAAAGCGAAAATCGAAATTGAAAGAGTAGAAAACAGTGTGAAAATTACTGGTACTGCCGAAAACTTAACAGAAGTAATTCGAAGTGCAGCTTATCGCTTGTCTGTTATAAAAAATAATAATAAAAGTAATAATCAGTCTAATAATGACCAAGTTGGTGTTTTTACTTTGCAACCCAACGAAATTCAGAAATTGTCTACATCGCAAATTAATTTGACAGCAGATGATGAGGTAATCATTTTGCTTTTGTTTTACGATGAAGACAAGCAAATTATAGCGAAAGATCGTGTCGTTTTGGGCGAAGAAAAAAAAAAGACGATGTAATAGTTCTTCCTGTTGACGGATTTGTTTTGAGAGGCATCATTACCGATGATACCAAAACAAAAATGGGAAAAGATTTTTACGACAGATATTATTACAAATACAATGATATTGGGATAAATGCCGAAAAAATAGTTACAATAAGTGAAGAATACAGTTTTGCCAGAAATACAGCAATATCTATAACTATAGATAATGAGGTTATCTATGATTTTTTAGTAAGGCCTGATGATGAGTTTTTAGATGCAGTTGCAGAGGAAGCTGTAAATACCACCTTTACTTATTTGAAAGAAAAAGAAAAACAACGCAAATATTTCACTCAGTATTAATTTTATTATTAGCGACATGAAATTTATTTTAATCCTTGCAGTTTTTCTGCTTATTTCTCCATTTATAAATGCTCAAGCTTTAGTTTACAAACCTGTAAATCCAGCTTTTGGAGGAGATACTTTTAACTATCAGTGGCTTCTAAGCAGTGCAGAAGCGCAAAATAAACAAAAGGATAAAACAGCAGAAACCAAAACACAAACTGATTTAGAACGATTTAAAGCCAATTTAAATTCACAATTGCTAAGTCAGATTTCTAGTTCTCTTTATAAACAGCAATTTGGTACAGATGGTATCAAAGAAGGCTCTTATACATTCGGAAGTTATTCAGTAGATGTCTATCCATCTTCTGACGGATTAACTTTAAATATCCTAGATACCAATACAGGAGAACAAACCCAAGTAATCATCCCAAATCAATAATATGCGATTCCATTACTATTTATTTATTGTATTTGGATTTCTTTTTACTGGTTGCGGCGCTTATTATAATCAACCCACAGGAGTACAAAAAGCTGTTTTGGGAGAAGGAACGCCTGCGACTTCACTATTAAAAGATTTACCAAAACCTAAAGAGCAAGTTGTAGTTGGTGTCTATAAATTTAGAGACCAGACGGGACAATATAAACCTCAGGAAAACGGAAGCAGTTTTAGTACTGCTGTAACTCAGGGCGCAACGTCTATTCTAATAAAAGCGCTAGAAGACTCAAAATGGTTTGTGCCAATTGAGCGCGAAAATATTGGAAACTTATTGCAGGAGCGAAATCTTATTCGAGCCACGAGACAGGAATATGTAAAAAATGCAAATCCGAACGAACCCCAGTTAACTCCATTATTGTATGCAGGAGTTTTGTTAGAAGGAGGTATAGTTTCCTATGATTCCAATATTATTACAGGCGGATTTGGTGCTCGATATTTTGGAGCTGGAGCTTCTGTGAAATATCGCCAGGATCGTGTTACAATATACCTAAGAATGATTTCTACTTCAAACGGAAAAATTCTAAAATCTGTTTATATCTCAAAAACTATTTTGTCTCAGGCTATCGACGAGAGTCTTTTTAGATATGTAAATTTTAAAAGGCTTTTGGAAGTAGAAACCGGATATACAACTAATGAACCTGTACACATGGCTGTAACAGAAGCGATAGAAAAAGCGGTCGAATCATTGGTTTTAGAAGGAATAAAAGACAATATCTGGGAAGCCGATGCACCAAAATGGCAGGTTGACAATTTATTAAAAGCATACGCAGAAGAAACCAAAACGGCAGATGTTACAGGACTTTATGATAGGGTTTTAGAAAATAGAAGAAGCCAGTTTGCTATAGAACTTTCTGGTGGAGCTACTTTAATGGATGGAGATTATCAAGATCCGCTTTTAAGACCTTTTGGACGCGGAGCTTTAAAATTCTTTATTACTCCAAGTTTTAATATCAGTGCTTCTACAAATGTGGTAAATCTTGCCAATAAAAATTTAGTAGATGTCGGATACATTACATACGATCTTAATATGGAATGGGTCATACTTCCTAAAGACCGTCTTACACCGTATTTATATGTAGGTGGCGGATATGGAATGAATAGGAAATTTGAAAATACATATGGCAAAGTTCAATACGGAGGAGGTCTTGAATATTTGGTTTCAGATAGAATAGGAATAAAATTATTTGCGGAGCAAAATATCAATTTCAGTGATAATATCGATTATATAGTTGCTGGAACCCGAGATGATTACTATTATAAATTTGGATTAGGACTGACTTATTATTTTGTGAAGAAAAAGAAAAAGTAAATCGGTCATTTCGAAGATGTAAGAAAGAAGTTTAAATTTTAAAAGTAAGGTAATAATGAAGTATTTATATAAAATAGCAAGTGTACTTTTTTTATTAGGTCTGGTTTCCTGCAGCGAAGAGAAAATTGGAGAATCTCAGTTTGGAACTGTAACCGGAAAAGTAGTCAACAGTGATACTTTTGAACCAATGGAAAATGTAAAAATATTATCGAGTCCAACAACTAGCACTGTTTTTACAGATGCCGAAGGAAAATTTACGGTCTCAAATGTAAAAGTGGGCGAATATTCTTTTCAAGCCCAAAAGGATGGTTTTACAGCAAAATTTGAAGCGGTTACTGTAACAGCCAATAACACTTCTGAAATTGTATTCGAATTAAGCAAATCGACAGCAAATAACAAACCTCCAACAGTTCCGGTTTTGGCTGCTCCCACAGATAACAGTACAAGTCAGCCTATAAATTTAGAACTCAGTTGGACTGTTACCGATCCTGATAATGATACGATGACATACACGATAAATTTGAGAAACGATAAAAATAGCGATATCGCGGTTTTTACAGATATAAAAGACAAAAAACTGGCACTGACAAATTTAATGTATGGCACGAAATATTATTGGCAAGTCTCTGTAAGTGATGGAGTAAATGCACCAGTTTTAAGCACAATAAGCGCATTTTCTACAATTGCATTTCCAGCGACAAGGCATTTATTTGTGAAAACCATAAATGGAAACAACGTAATTTTTACAGCAGATGATACGGGAAAACAATACCAATTAACAAGTTCTGATAAAAATTATTGGCGACCAAGACGAAATAATCAGGCTCAAAAAATAGCATTTATAGGAACAACAGGTTCGCAAAATGATATTTATACGATGAATTTTGACGGAACAAACATAAAAAAAGTAACAAGTTCCATTCCTATTGCTGGGTTTAATGCAAATTATATAGGGTATTCGTGGAATGCTTCTGGAAGCGAATTTATTTATCCAAACTTTGATAAACTATATAGGATAAAAAGCGATGGAAGTGGAGTCGCCAAAATATTCCAGACCCCAAACGGTAAATTTATTTCAGAATGTGATTGGAGTGCAGATGGAAGTAAAATAGCTTTAAAAGTAAATGATATAAATGGCTATGGCGTAGAAATTTATGTTATAAATCCGTCGGGAGTTGTAGTAACGCCAATATTGGCTGGCTTACCAGGTGCTGTTAGCGGTTTGAGTTTTTCAGTTTCTGGCTTGAAATTAGTTTATACTAGAGATGTTTCAGGATTTGAAAACAATAATTATCGTCAATTAGATTCCAAAATTTTTGAATATAGTTTTCTTTTAGGTAATTCATATGAAATTACTACAGAAAAGCCTTCAGGATCAAATGACTTGGATGTTAGGTATTCACCAAATGAAGCCGAGCTAATCTTTATGAACACTTCAAATGATGGAATTTCAGTAAAAAATATCGTTAAATGCGGGATAGGAGTTGCAAATTCTAGAGCAATCTTATTTACAGGAGCTTCAATGCCCGACTGGGAATAAAAGCTGCAAGCCAAAGTTTCATAACCAATTTTATTTCAGGAGATCGGCAGAATATAAACTTCTGCCGATTTTTTTATCAATCAAATAATCGAATAAGGCAAAGAATTAAAAAAAGGGATTATCTTTGCAGCACATCAACACAAACTAATTTTCATGAGTTCAGATTCTAGCAAAAGATATGCACAAAGAGGTGTTTCGGCATCAAAAGAAGACGTACATAACGCTATAAAAAATATTGACAAAGGTTTATTTCCGCAGGCATTCTGTAAAATTGTTCCTGATTATTTAACTCAGGACAATGATCACTGCCTAATTATGCATGCTGACGGAGCGGGTACAAAGTCGTCTTTAGCATACATGTATTGGAAAGAAACTGGAGATCTTTCTGTTTGGAAAGGAATTGCTCAAGATGCCTTAATCATGAATATTGACGATTTATTGTGTGTTGGCGCAACAGATAATATCTTACTTTCTTCGACAATTGGAAGAAACAAAAACCTAATTCCAGCTGAGGTAATTTCTGCAATTATAAACGGAACAGAGGAACTAATCAACGAATTAAAATCATTTGGAGTTACCATTCATTCAACTGGAGGAGAAACAGCAGATGTTGGCGATGTAGTTCGTACCATTATTGTAGATTCTACTGTAACAGCTCGTATGAAACGTAGTGATGTTGTAGACAATGCAAATATTAAAGCTGGAGATGTAATTGTTGGTTTGGCTTCTTTCGGACAAGCAACTTACGAAAAAGGATATAATGGCGGAATGGGAAGTAACGGATTAACTTCTGCACGTCATGACGTTTTCGGAAAATATTTGGCTAAAAAATATCCAGAAAGTTACGATGCTGCAGTTCCAGAAGAATTAATTTATTCAGGTCAAGTAAACTTGACAGATGAAGTAGAAAACAGTCCAATCAATGCTGGACAATTAGTGCTTTCTCCAACAAGAACTTACGCACCAATTATAAAGAAAATTTTAGATAAATATACTCCAGAAGATATTCACGGAATGGTACACTGCAGTGGTGGTGCACAAACTAAAATTTTACATTTTGTAAAAGACTTACATGTTATAAAAGACAATTTGTTTCCGGTGCCACCATTGTTCAAATTAATTCAAGAACAATCAAAAACAGATTGGAAAGAAATGTATCAGGTTTTCAATTGCGGTCACAGAATGGAGCTTTATGTTCCAGAAAGTATCGCACAAGATATTATCGAAATTTCGAAATCATTTAATGTTGATGCGCAAATCGTAGGTAGAGTAGAAGCTTCAGATTCTAAAAAGCTTACAATTACTAGCGAATACGGAACATTTAATTATTAAAAAAAAATAGCCATATAAGTGATATAAGTTCATTTTAAGTTAGAATGTCAGGCTGAGTGAAGTCGAGGCCTTATTTTGATGACAGCTTTCGATTTCACTCAGAAAAAATTTATATTTTCTTATATCACTCATATGGTTTAAAAATATTTAACTATGTACGAATTACTTTTTTGGAGATACCTAGACGAAATTTACCTGAACAATCAGGAAGTTTATGAAGCTCTTGTAGAAAAACAAGAAGTTGAAGGTCTGGCTGCACTTCAAATTGAAGTAATCGTAAACAGAATTAATTCAGTCTTTTCTGAATGGGAAAGAGTGGATGAAGACAGCTGGAAAAATCCAAAAGGGAAAGGTGCATTTCAAGTTATTACAACAACTCAAAGCATAAAAATTGACTGCTACGGAACAGAAGGAAAAACCATGAATAAATTAGTAGACATCATGGAAGAATTCAAATGTCCGCTTTACGATCCTCAAGTTCCAGAACGTTATGATGAAATGAATGAGTAGATAATTGTTAATGGTGAATTGTGAATCATTAATTAAGAATCAACATCAATCATTAACAATTCACCATTAAAATTACCCATTTTTTAAAAGCACATCCTGTTCTTTCCTCATTTTTTCAGTCAATTGATTAACGTATAATTTTATTTTCTGCGGAAGCGTATTCCAAATTTTGATCTTTTTCAAAACTTCTGCAATTATCAAAATCACATTCAACTGCACGAATAACATATTTTTTCTTTTTATAAACCGTAATAATTTTTACGCGTCTTATATAGCCATCTTCGTTGCGAGTTCCATAAACAATAATAGGTTCAATATAACCGTCTCCATCAATATCTTTTGTACTGCAATATTTTGTCCAAAACCAAATGTTTGTTTCTTTTGGCAGAGTATCTTCAAGCAAATCATTAATTTTCCATTGATCTAAAAGTCCGCCGTGGTCATTAATTACACAAACAGCTTGTATTTTTGTGTTTAAAGTATCCTTTTTAGAAATTACTTTTTGATTTTCGCCTAGAACCAATTCGTAAACTCCGCTTTTATCGCTAAATTCAAATGCTCTATAAATAGGGAAATTGGTTGTGTTTTCAAGTTCACGTTCCGAAATTTCTTGTTTAGTTAATCTGCGGCTTTCTGCTTTTTGAGAAAAAATAAAAGAGGAATAAAAAGAAAGTAGAATTAAAATATATTTTTTCATGTTTTCGGTAGACTTTTTATACATCAAAGATATTTAAACCTTTCGAGTTCTGCTAAATTTATGTTTTTTAAAAATAGATTTTGTTGTACTTTTCTACATTAAAACAACAACAAAGATTTCAAAGAAAAACAATAAAAAATGATTAAAACAAAATGCTGTAATTTTCTTTTCGGAGTATTGGCTTTAATGCTTTCGAGTAATCATATAAAAGGACAAAAGAAGGCGACCGAAAAGTTAAATCTTATTCAATATGTAGATCCAATGATTGGAACAGCAAAAATGGGACACACTTACCCAGGTGCAACAGTTCCTTTTGGAAGCGTGCAATTGAGCCCAGAAACCGATACAATTGCTTATAATTTAAACGGAAAATATAATGGAGAGGTTTACAAATATTGTGCAGGATATCAATATGAAGATAAAACAATTGTAGGTTTCAGTCACACGCATTTTAGCGGAACTGGACATTCAGATTTAGGTGATTTCTTAATTATGCCAACAACTGGAAAACTGCAATTAAATCCTGGTGTGGCGTCTAAGCCATTATCCGGTTATAGATCGGCATTTTCGCATGCAACAGAAAAAGCAGAGCCAGCTTATTACAGCGTTTTTCTAGAAGATCATAAGATTAAAGCAGAATTGACAGCCACAACTCGTGTTGGAATGCATCAGTATACTTTTCCAAAGTCTAATGATGCACATATTATTTTAGATTTAACTTCTGGAATTTACAATTACGATAAAAAGAATGTTTGGACATTTGTTCGTGTAGAAAACGATACTTTAATAACAGGATACCGTCAGACAAACGGATGGGCGAGAACCAGAACAGTTTATTTTGCCATGTCTTTCAATAAACCTATTAAAAGCTACGGACAAGCTGTTCAAGAAAAAAGTGTTTACAGAGGTTTTTGGGGAAAATTCGATCAAACGAAAAACTTCCCAGAAATGGCAGGTCAAAACTTAAAACTATTTTTTGATTTTGATACGAATGAAGGTGAAAAAATTAAAATCAAAATGGCTCTTTCGCCTGTAAGTTCTGCTGGAGCATTAGAAAACATGAAAAAAGAAACTCCAGATTGGGATTTCGAAAAAGTAAAAAAACAAAGTCAGGAAGTTTGGAATAAAGAATTGAATAAAGTTCAAGTGGAAACCATTCAAAAAGAAGATTTGATTAATTTTTATACGGCAATGTATCACGCATTTTTAGGTCCCACAGAATACATGGATTTAGACGGGAACTATAAAGGTCTTGATATGAATGTGCATAAAGCTGAAAACTTTACCAATTATACCAGTTATTCGCTTTGGGATACTTATCGTGCTTTACATCCTTTATTTAATATTGTCCAGCCAAAAAGAAACGCCGATATGGTGAGTTCGATGCTGGCACATTCAGATCAGAGTGTTCATAAAATGCTTCCGATCTGGTCGCATTATGCCAACGAAAACTGGTGTATGATTGGGTATCATTCGGTTTCGGTTGTGGCAGATGCCATTGTAAAAGGCAATATTAGTTTTGATGCCGAGAAAGCACTTCAAGCTTGTGTGAATACTGCAAAAGTACCTTATTATGATGGTTTAGAATTTTATATGAATAAAGGATATGTTCCAGAAGATAAAAACGGTGCTTCGGTTTCTAAAACTTTAGAATATGCTTATGACGATTGGGCAATCGCGCAAGCGGCAAAGAAATTAGGAAAAACAGATGTTTATAATGAATTCATCAACAGATCGAAAAATTATAAAAATGTGTATGACGAAAAAACAGGTTTCATGCGTCCAAAATTGAATGACGGAACTTTCAAAAAAGAATTTGACCCATTAGATACGCACGGACAAGGTTTTATTGAAGGAAATTCTTGGAATTATAGTTTGTATGTTCCGCAAGATCCCGCAGAAATGATTAAGTTAATGGGAGGAAATGAGAAATTTAAAGTTCGTTTAGATTCATTGTTCAATATGCATCTTCCTGATAAATATTTTGAAAATACAGAAGATATTACAAGAGACGGAATCATTGGAAATTATGTTCACGGAAACGAGCCTTCGCATCATGTTGTCTATTTATACAATTGGACAGATTCGCCTTGGAAGGCGCAAGATAAAATTAGAATGATCTTGAAGAAAATGTACCGAAATGGCGCTGATGGATTAGGCGGAAATGACGATTTCGGACAAATGAGTGCTTGGTATATTTTTAGCAGTTTAGGATTTTATCCAGTTGCTCCAGGTTCTGATGAATATGCGCTAGGAAGTCCGTTGCTGAAAAATGCCATTTTAAATTTGGAAAATGGAAAAACTTTTGAAGTAGAAACCGTAAATCAATCTGATAAAAATGTATTTGTGAATAAAGTTTTACTGAACGGGAAACAATTAGAAAGACCGTTTTTAAAACATTCAGATGTTGTAAATGGTGGAAAGATTACGTTTTATATGAGCAGTAAACCTAATAAGAAGCAATATCAAAATTAGTTTACGTCTGTCACCCTGAGCGGAGTCGAAGGGCTTTGTAGTTTAAAAGGGCTTCTACTCCGCTCAGCCTGACAAATGATAATATTTTAATTCGTGAAAATTTGTGCAATTCGTGGTGAAACAACAAAAAACTTCACGAAATTTGCACTTCAAATAAAGAAAACTAGATATGAAAATAAATCTAAAATCAGGAATTGATAAATTGCTTTTTGGAATGAAGCAGAATGACGTAACAGCTGTTTTAGGAAAACCTGATAAAAACTATAAAGACGAAGACGATAATGTGATTTTTGTTTATAATGCGCACAAAATCAGATTGACATTTTATGAGGAAGAAGACTTGAAATTAGGTTATTTAGTAGCTTCAAGTAATGATTTAGAAGTTTTCGGATTCAAATTAATAGGAAGAAAAATTGCTGATGTAAAGAAAGATTTTGCTGCAAAAGGAATTACAAAATACAATCAAGAAACTTTTGATACTTTCGAAAATTACTTCAACGAAGATAATTGGTTTATTCTTCAAACAGAATATGATGAGGTTGTAAAGTTCGAAATTGGAGCAATCATTAATAGTAAAGACGAATTTGACTGGAAATTTCCTGTGAAGAAATAGCACATCGAAAACTTTGT
>NZ_DHEI01000127.1:0-31538 GCF_002399805.1 Flavobacterium sp. UBA4854 | reverse complement strand
CAAAGTTCTTAGAAGACATAAAAAAAACCGACAATCACTTGTCGGTTTTTTTTATATCGTAAAAAGAAATTATCCTTTTAACCATGCATTTTTAAGTTTTTCTTTTGAAGCATCAGTTGCTTTAAAAGTTTCAGACTCTTCAAATGGTAACTTTACAGTTCCTTTTATAGTTTCTTCTTTTGTGCCGCGTTTTACTTTAAGTGTAATTGGATCATTTTCTTTCCAGTTTTCACTTTCAGTAATTAAATCATAAATGTTATCTAAGTTGTATGATTTATTGTTTACAGCTAAAATTTTATCTCCACCTTTTAAGTTCAAATTTTTAAAGAATGCAATTGATTCTGAATCAGGGCGAACAGCAATTTCTTTTGTTGCTTTGTCAATAGTAATGTATGGAGTTTGACCTTTAATAAACGGATTTCCAGCTTTTTTCTCAGTTGATTTTGTAACTCCAACTTTAGCTAAATAAAAATCGTAAGGAATTGGAGTTGTTCCAGCAACATATTTATTCAAAAAGTCACCAACTTCAGGATAAGTTAAAGAAGTGATTTTTGCGAATAATTCATCGTCATTAAAAGGTTTTTCAATACCATATTCATCAGATAATTTGTGCATCAAATCTAGAATTCCTCTTTCGCCATTACTTTTTTCTCTAATGATAATGTCAATACACATACCAATTAAAGCTCCTTTTTGGTATACATTTAAGTATTGGTCTTTATATGGTTGTTCTAAAACATTTTTACTCATTACAGTGAATGACATTGTATCGTCTAAACTTTTAGACTGTTCAATTTTATCAGCAATACGAGAATAGAATTCAGCTTCGTCAATTAAACCTTGGTTAATTTGGAAAAGATTAGCAAAATATTCTGTTACACCTTCGTACATCCATAAGTGCTCAGACATTTGTGGCGCATTGTAATCAAAATACTGAATTTCTTTTGAGTGAATAGTTAAAGGAGTAACGATATGAAAGAATTCGTGAGAAACTACATCTTTCATAGATTCTACCAATTTTTCTTTTGGCATAGACTCAGGTAAAACTACAGTTGTAGCCGTTGGGTGCTCTAAAGCTCCAAAACCGTGAGCATCATCCTTTGCCATGCTAGATAAATACAATAACACAGTATACTTTTTAGTAGAATTGACTTTTCCTAAAAAGTTTTTCTGAGCTGTCATCATAGTTTTCATTTCTGGAGTAATGCTTTCAGCAGTGTATTTTCCAGTAGGAGAGTAAACTGCAATTAAGATATCCATTCCGTTTACATTAAAAGTAGTGTAATCAGGTTTAGAATACATAATTGGGTTTTCTACCAAAACAGCATAACGAGAAGTTGTAAATACATCAGAAGTATTGCTTGCATCTTGGTCTGTCATAGAAGTAGCTCCCCAAAGCGTCTCAGGATGCGTAATAGTAACTTTGTACGGAATATCTAATTTATCTTTAAAATACCCTACAAAACCATGAGTGTTAACCATGAAATTTTTTCCAGCATCGATGTTTGTTCCTGCTGGAGAAAAAACGTCATCATTTCCAAATCCGGTTCCTTTTTCTGTATCAAAAGTATCGTTTACTAGATAAGTGATTTTCTTTAATGTTTTTGCGTTTGAAATAGACCAAGAATTATCGTCTAATCTTTTTACAGTAAGTGTATTTCCTTTAGCATCAAATGCTTTGAAATCTTCTGAATATTTTCCGTAATTATCTGTTGAATATGTACCAGGAACTGTTTTCGGAATACTATAAACAA
Organism: Flavobacterium sp. UBA4854; assembly: GCF_002399805.1. Lineage (NCBI taxonomy): Bacteria > Pseudomonadati > Bacteroidota > Flavobacteriia > Flavobacteriales > Flavobacteriaceae > Flavobacterium > Flavobacterium sp. UBA4854. The sequence goes on along the minus strand of NZ_DHEI01000127.1, from coordinate 29,784 downwards.
TTTCATCGGTTTTAATGGCTGGTGGTGTAACTGTTACTAAAACTTTATCGTCCTTAACATCAGTTAGATTGATATTAACTTCAACTATATTGCTTTTCGCGGCTCCCGTGCTCCCTGTTTTACAGCTCCAAAAAGTGACCGCTAGAGCTAAGGTGTAAAGTATTTTTTTCATTTGTATATGTTTAGTTAATTATATTTGACACAAAAAGTCTAGAAAAGTTACTAAAAAATCACATTAATTTAAAAAATAAAAAAAAACTCCTGAAAAACAGGAGCTTTATGTTAGTCTAATTTATTCTTGATATAATACTTTCCATCCAAATCTTCATCAAAATCATCTATTTTTACTGGTTTTGGTTTTGGTTTATTTGCAATTGCCTTCTTTTTCCACATCTCAAATTTTTCAAGAGGCATTTTCTTTTTCATGATGTCTAGGACTTCTTTTTCTGCCAATCCAAATTCTTTCTTTATAATTTCAAATGGATTTCTTTCTTCTAAAGCTAGCGAAACAAGTCTTTCAATTTGTTCCGGAGTTAATTCTTTGCGGCTACTCTTTTTCATCTCGTGAAAATTAATTCAAAATAGGGTGTTAATTATTAATAGATTGATTTTCAATTTCTGTATCAATATTAAAAAAAAAAATAATAAGTTGGTTCAGTAAAGTTCAATTTTTTTAATGATTTTAACTGTTTTTGAAGGATCTTGATTTTTGAAATGGAATTTTTAACAGATTCTTTAATTCATTGTTTTCTTCGGGTAGCATGTGAGTATCTACGCCATAAATGAGCTGATCTTTGGGTAAATAGGTAAAGGTTCCAAAAAGGCGATCCCAAATAGAGAAAATATTTCCATAATTACTATCTGTATAGGGCAAAACATAATGATGATGCACTTTATGCATATTTGGAGAAACAATAAAATAACTCAAGAAAATATCCAATTTGTCTGGAAGCGAAATATTGGCATGGTTAAATTGTGAAGCAATAACAGATAATGACTGATAAAGAAAAACCATCCACATTGGAGCGCCTACAATCAAAACACCCAAAGTAGTAAAAACAAAACGAACTACACTCTCTCCCGGATGGTGTCTGTTTGCTGTTGTAGTATCGATCCAAGTATCTGTATGATGGATCAAATGAAATTGCCACAGAATTTTTACTTTGTGCTCAACCAAATGCGCTAAATAAGCGCCAATTAAATCCAAGAGCAATAATCCAATTATGGTATAAAGCCAAATTGGCATTTGAGGTAACCACTGCAGAATTCCAAAATTATGGTCGATGGTCCATGCGGCGGTTCTTATCAAAATAAAAGCCAGAATAAAGTTGACGACAATTGTGGTAAACGTGAAGAAGAAATTAATTCCTGCATGAGGCCATTTTTTGTACTGCATTTTAAACAAAGGAAAACTGTTTTCGATGAGCCAGAAAATGGTAATGCCACCAACTAAAATTAAACTTCTATGCAAAGAAGGAATTGTAGAAAAATAATTAATAATGTCATTCATGGTACACAAATATTTGAATTAATTAAAACTTTCTTTCGATTTTATTCAAAGAAAAAGAGAAAACCAAATATAAATATATCCGATTTTCTCTTTAGAAATTATTATTTAAGGTATTATTTTTTGATGAGGCTTATTATAAACAATAAAACCCAAGCACCTCCTACAGCAATTATAATCTGCCAAAGAAGCCCGCCACCGCCAATACCAAGTTTCCCAGCAATCCAGCCGCCAATAAATCCGCCAATGATTCCGACAATAATATTACCAATTAATCCGAAACCTGCACCTTTCCATATTTGACCAGCTAGCCAGCCAGAAATTGCACCAATAAGTAAGAAATATAAAAACGCCATATTTAATTTTTAAATTTAAGGTTATGATTATTTAAAGCAATATTAAGCTTCGTTATGATTTTGTAGTAATGTTTTATAAAGGAAACCAGCAGCTAATGCACCAAGAATAGGAGCGACCCAAAATAGCCAAACTTGAGATAATGGTTCTCCGCCCACAAAAATTGCTTGAGACAAAGATCTCGCTGGATTTACAGAAGTGTTGGTAATTGGAATACTGATTAAATGGATTAAGGTTAAAGCCAGACCGATTGCGATTCCTGCAAATCTTCCGTTTGCAAATTTATCAGTTGCTCCTAAAATCACTAATAAGAAGAATAGGGTAAGCACAAATTCGGCGATGAAACAAGCTTGTAACGAATAACCATCAGGAGAAAAAGCCCCAAAACCATTAGAAGCAAAGGCTCCCGCTTTTGTACTATCAATTGCAAAACCAGCTTTTCCAGAGGCTATAGTGTATAAAGTTCCTGCAGCAGCAGCAGCTCCAACACATTGTGCAATGATGTACGGAATAAGATCTTTAGCAGAGAATCTTCCGCCTGCCCATAAACCAAAAGAAACAGCAGGATTAAAATGACCGCCAGAAATATGGCCAACAGCATATGCCATTGTAAGTACAGTTAAACCAAAAGCTAGTGCAACACCTGCAAATCCGATTCCTAAATTTGGAATTCCTGCTGCAAAAAGAGCGCTTCCGCATCCGCCAAAAACAAGCCAATAAGTTCCAAAAAACTCTGCAAATAATTTTTTCATAATAAAATAATTTAAATGGTTAATGTTAGAATGTATATTGGTAAGCCCAATAAATTAAAACAATTTGTAAGGGTAAACGTACAAATAAAATCCATGTTGGTAAACCAAAGCCTGCTTTTTTATTTTGAAGCATGTACAAATTGGCAGGAAAAACAGCAATTAATAGCATTATAATTCCCCAGGCGGCAAAATTTGTAGTAAAAGGCAGGATTAGAAAGATGCCTAGAATAATCTCAGCGGCACCACTTAAAATATTTATTAATTTGGGGTTTTTAAATGCGGGCGGAATGATTTTTATATACATTCCAGGTTTTCTAAAATGATTTATCCCAGCAAGAATATATAAGGAAGCCATTAAATATAAATTCCAAGGTAAGTTCATGATATTTAGTTGTTTATCACGAATTTATGAAAAAAATTAACAATTATTGCATTACAGATATGATTTTTTTAACAATGCGTATTTTGAGTTATTTTTTTGACTTAAAATTTACATTCATAATAATTATGGCAAGTATAATCAAGACAATACCAACCCATTGAGAGAAGATCACTTTCTCATCTAATAATACATAGGCCATTGTTACAGAAACGGGAAGTTCAAGTGCAGAAACGATACTTCCTAATCCAATTCCTGTTAGAGGAAAACCTGCAGTCATTAAAAGTGGCGGAATAATGGTTCCAAACAAAGACAAGACAATTCCCCATTTTAAGAAAATGTCAAGATTGAAAGCTGTTACTTGTGTTGCAAAAGCAAACGAAAAAACAATAATAGCACCACCAAGAAGCATGTAAAGGCTTCTTTGAGCTGAAGAAATTTCGGTAGCAACACGATTAGCAGTAAACATAGTTGTGGTAAAAGAAGCAGCAGCCAGCATTCCCCAACCTAAACCTCTCCAGTCTAGTTCGATATCATTATGTATAAGATTTGTAGCTAAAACAGTTCCGAAAAGAACTATAAAAACAGCAATTACTTTTTGTTTGGAAGGTAACTTCTTTTCTAAAAACATTTCGAGCAAAACCCCCATCCAAACGGTTTGCATCAATAAAACAATTCCAATAGAAACAGGAATGTATTTTACAGCCAAGTAATAAAATAAGCTGGTCATTCCTAATGAAGTTCCTGCAAGCATTAAATTGAAAATATTTTTTGGAGATGCTTTTACAGCCGAATTCTTGTTTTTAACGCGTTGAAATAGATTGATTATAAGAATACCTAAAATTCCGTATATAAACTGTGATGTCGTTACTTCTGCAGTTGTGTATCCTTCAGAATAGGCCATTTTTACAAAAGTAGCCAACATTCCGTAAGTAGTTGCTCCTAGAGCAACAAGAAAAACACCTTTTAATACATTATTTTGCGACGTCATAAATTATCTTTTTTAAAAAATTAAGCCGGCAAAGGTAAGTTATTTTGTTTAGGATTTTATCGTACTATGTTGAAAATAGTAATTTAATGACAAAATAAATCGGTTTTGAAGTCTTGAATTAAGAATTATTCAAAAAAAGAAAATAATAAAAAAAGAGAAAAGCCATCAAGAATAATCCTGATGGCTTTTTATTTGTAAAGAATAAATGTACTCTCTAATAATTAGTTAGGCTGGTTTTGATAAGTTTCGATTTCGAAAATTAAAGTTGCATTTGGTGGAATTACACCTCCAGCACCTTTTTCTCCGTAAGCTAAGTTTGAAGGCAAGAAGAAAACTGCTTTTTCTCCGTCTGTCATCATATCAAGAGCTTCAAGAAATCCAGGAATCATTCCGTCTTTTTTACCAACTGTAAAAGGAAATGCTTTGTAACCGCCTTGAGCATCTCTATTAGCATCGTATTTTCCGTATGCTTTTGCTACCTGAGCCATACTGCTGTCAAACAAATTACCGTCTTCAAAATATCCTGCGTAGTGAAAGTAGATTGTAGAACCTTCAGCACCTTTAACGCCAGTACCTTTTTGAGTAATTACATATTTTAAACCAGAAGCAGTTGCTGTTGCTTTTGCCTTTGCATCTTTAAAATAAGCCGCTTTAGCTGTAACTACTTTTTTAGCTTCCTCTTTTTTAGCAGCTTCTTTTTTAACATCATCGCTTAAAACCTTTAGAGCATCAAATTTCTTTGCTGCTGCACCTTTGCGTGTAATAACAATTTTTGTCATTACATCGTCTTGAACAATTTTATTTACGTTATCCATTCCAGAAACTACGTGACCAAAAATCGTATGTTTTCCGTTTAACCAAGGAGTATCTTTATGTGTAATAAAAAACTGGCTTCCGTTTGTTGCAGGACCAGAATTTGCCATTGCAAGAACACCGCCTTTTTCAAATTTTAAATCGTCAACAAATTCATCTTTAAATGAATATCCTGGACCTCCAGAACCATTTCCGTCAGGATCACCACCTTGAATCATAAAATCATTAATAACTCTATGAAATTTTAATCCGTTATAAAATGGTTTTCCTTTAAGAGATGCTTTAACGTTCGGGTTTGTACCTTCTGCCAAAGTAATAAAGTTGGCAACAGTTACAGGAGCTTTTACATATTCTAAAGAAAGAACAATGTCTCCTTTTGTAGTAGAAATTGTTGCAAAAATTCCTTCATCAGAGTTTGTTGATGCAACTGCTGTACTTGTAGGTTTTGCTGCTGGTTTTGTCGCAGGCTTTTTAGTTTGAGCTTGTATATTTACTATTGCTAGGCAAAATAAAAATAGAAATTTAAATTTCATTGCTTTTAAATTTTAAGTCTATAATTTAATTATGGTTTTTCTGAAATCTGGATTTCGAAAATAATATTAGCGTTTGGCGGAATTACACCTCCTGCACCAGTAGCTCCATATGCCAAGTGAGATGGAATGAAAAGAACAGCTTTGTCTCCATAAGATAATTGTTCAACTCCTTCGATAAAACCAGGGATTAAACCGTCTTTTTTACCAGCTTGAAATTGAATTGGTTGATATCCGTTCTGTTGTGCTCTTGCAGGATCAAATTTCCCGAATTCTTTTGCAACTTCCTCAATGCTAGTGTCAAAAAGAGTTCCGTTCTCAAGGAAACCAGCATATTTAATATAGATTTGATTTCCTGCAACAGGTTTTTTACCGCTTCCTTTTTCTGTAATTACATATTCTAAACCACTTGTAGTTTTAGTAGCTTTTGCTTTTAAAGCAGCATAAGAATCTACTTTTTCTTTTTGAGCTCCAGCATATTTCTGCTGTTCTTTTGCGATGTCAGCAAAATAGTCGTGGAATACTTTTACAGCATCGAATTTTTTTGCTGCCTCACCATTTCTGATAATAGTTACAGAAACGATATTATCGCCTTGAACAACTTTATTTACTACTTCTTGATCTTTTGCACTTACAACATGACCAAAAATAGTATGTAAGTTGTCTAACCAAGGAGTTTCAACGTGAGTGATAAAAAACTGGCTGCTATTTGTTCCAGGACCGTTGTTTGCCATTGCCAAAATACCAGCTTTGTCAAATTTTAAATCTGAGAATTCATCTTTAAATTTATATCCAGTATCTCCAGAACCAGTTCCTAATGGATCACCGCTTTGAATCATGAAATTTTCAATAACTCTATGGAATTTTAAACCATCAAAAAAAGGTTTCTTTTTTAATTCTTCGTGTGTTACAAACTCGTTTTTACCTTCGGCTAAAGTCACAAAATTAGCCACTGTTATAGGCGCTTTTTTGTAATCAAGTTCTACAATAATATGCCCTTTGTTTGTTTCGATATCAGCGTATAAACCATCAGGAAGATTATTGTGATCGTCTTTACAAGAATAAAATGAGCTTACGGCTATTAATAATAATAAGATACTCTTTTTCATTTTGAGATATTGTTTTTATTGAGTTAATGTGTCTTTTTTTGCTGATGGAGCAGGTTTTGCAACTGCTGCTTTTGGCGTTGCGGCTGAAGGTTGGGTAGCAGGTTTTGCTATTTGTGCCGCAGGATCTGGAACAAAATTTCTAAGCGTAATAGTAACAATTAGAGATTCGTTTGTACCAATTTTTTTATTGTCTCCGTGATATCCGTATGCCATGTGCGATGGAAATAGAAACGTAACAGTTTCATTTTTATGCATTCTTTTGATTCCGTCGCGAAGTCCCATCATGATGTCTTGTTTGTCTACATAATAAGTCTGTGGGCCAAGATCTGAATCAGAATAGATAGTATTACCTTTAATGTCTTTTACTTCCATATTAAAGTAAGCGATATCACCTTTTCTTGGAGCTGCGGTTTCGTTTGTATTTCTTTCGTCATAATAAAACCAATAGCCTTTTGGGGTAGCGTAATATTTTACTTTCGGATTGCTTTTAATTATTTTCTTAATGACCTCTTCTTCATTTGCTACTAATTTTTTGTTTCGGTCAGCCGATTTTTTCATGAATGTTCCCGACGCTCTAGAAATAGGTCTTCTGGCTTCTTCATGATGTTTACAGCTGCTTAATAAAACTGTAAAAAGCAAAGTGTAAATGCTAAGTTTTAGGTAGTTCATGATTTGGACTATAATTTTAGTTTCTTTACTAAATCTTCAAATTTATTAACTGTTTCTTCCATTGAAACTTCAGATCTTCCGCCAGCTGCATTGCTATGTCCGCCACCATTGAAATGATCTCGTGCAAATTGATTTACATCAAAGCCTCCTTGTGAACGGAATGAAATCTTGATAATGCCTTCGTCTTTATTTTCGATAAAAATAGCAGTAAAAACAATATCTTTTATACTTAAGCCATAATTAACAATTCCTTCAGTATCACCTTTAACATAATTAAAAGAATCTAGCTCTTCTTGTGTTAACGTCATATATGAAGTTTTATGATCTTCAAGTATCTTCATATTTTGCAGAGCGCGTCCTAATAATTGCAATCTGCTGAAAGAGCTATTGTCGAAAAGCAATACCGGAATCTGAGTGTTTTCAACTCCCAAATCAATTAATTCGGCAATAATTCTGTGTGTGTTTCCTGTTGTTCCTGGAAAACGGAATGAACCAGAATCGGTTAAAATTCCAGTATAAATACAAGTTGCAATGGTTTTATCGATATCTTCTTTTTTATTTAAGAAAGTAATAAAGTTATAAACCATTTCGCAAGTAGATCCGTATGAAGTATCTGAATAAGTATAAGCAGCATAATCATCAGGTTTTTGATGATGATCGATCATAATGAAAGTTGCTTTCAATTTTTCTAAAGCTTGCTCCATCATTTCGCCAGTACGGTGAAAAGCATTAAAATCAAGCGTAAAAATAATTTCAGCTTCTTCTAAAAGCTGTGTGCAGATTTCAGTTTCTTTTTCGAATATTTTTACTGTTTCAGATCCTGGTAGCCAAGCTAAAAAATTAGGAAAATCGTTCGGAGCAATTACTGTTGCCTGATGATTGTTTTTTATTAAAAAATGGTACAAACCCAATGTTGATCCCATTGCATCGCCATCTGGTCCTCTGTGCGGAATTATGACGATTTTTTTTGGGGTGGCGAGTAATAATTGAATCGCTTGAATATCTTGTATTTTCATAGTGTGCGAATTTACATTTTTTAATGTAATGCTGAAAATAATTTTAGTTTTCAGTCACAGTGATTAGTCGCAGTCGCAGTTTTCAGTCTCAGTACTTAGTATTCTGTTTTTACTTCAGTTTGCTACATATTATTTACGAAAGCAAAGACTGTGACCGAATACTGCGACTGGGACTAAATATTTTAAAGAAACTTTTGGTACAATTTATATTTCGCACCTTTAACAATTTGCGATTTGTAGATTCCCACAGAACCAGAAGAAAAGTACGCGATTGTGCAGGCAATTGCAATGAAAATTCCAGGAGCAACTCCAAATAATTCCATTCCCATAATTGTACAGGCAATAGGAGTGTGGGTTGCACCAGAGAAAACAGCAACAAATCCGATTCCTGCTAAAAGAGCGATTGGCATCGGAATTACAGTTGATAAAGCACTTCCTAGAGTAGCCCCAACAAAGAATAATGGCGTTACTTCGCCACCTTTAAATCCTGCTCCTAAAGTAAATCCAGTAAATAAAATTTTAAGCAGAAAATCGTACCATTGATTTGGATTTGAAAATGAATCGACAATTACAGGAACTCCCAATCCAGAAAATTTGGTAAATCCTAAGCCTGCAATTGCAATGGCCAAAACAACTCCGCCAATTACAGGACGAAGCGGTGGATATTTTATGTTTTTTGAAAAAAGAGAGCCCCAAAAATGAGTACTTCTCGAAAATAATAAAGCAGCAAATCCAGATAAAACTCCAACAATTAGAGTAAAAATGATATTGTTTAAATTAAGTTCTGGAACCACAGGAATGCTGTAGTGTGTATGTTTGATTTCCCAGAATTCTACAGTAAAATATGCTGCGTAAGCAACTAAAAAGGAAAGTATAATACTTTTGAAATTGATTTTACTGAAATATAAAACCTCTAAAGCGAAAATTGCGCCAGCCAAAGGAGTACCGAAAACAGAAGCAAAACCCGCGCTGATTCCGAGAATGATTAAAATTCTGCGTTCTGAATTGTCTAGTTTAAAAAGTTTTGTAAACTGATCGGCAATTGCGCCTCCCATTTGTACAGCAGTTCCTTCTCGTCCTGCAGATCCTCCAAATAAGTGTGTAAGCAAGGTTCCTAAAAGTACTAAAGGCGCCATTTTAAACGGAATGACTTTTTTAGGATTTTCATATTCTTCCAATAAAAGATTGTTTCCTTTTGCAACAGATTCTCCCCAATAATAATAACTCAATCCAACCAGAAATCCGCCGAAAGGCAAAAGCCATATAATCCAGTCATGCTGAATTCGAAATTGCGTGACCCATTCTAAAGAAACTAAGAAAAATGCTGAAGCCGATCCGGAAAGTATTCCAATTAAAGCACAGATAAGAATCCATTTTGGAAGAGAAAGCAGGAATTGTTTTAGATTTAAGGAAGTCATTAATGAATTCTAAAAGTTTGCCACGAATTTCGCCAATTTTCACGAATTAAAAGGAAAAAATAATCGTTTTTAATCCATTTAATCTGCGGCATAAGAAAAATAACAAATGCAATTGGTGCAATTCGTGGCAGAAAAAATTACTGAACAACAGCAGTAAATTCTATTTCAACCAAATACTCTGGAGCAACCAGTTTACTGATTTCATAAAATCCTGTTGTTGGTTTTATATCTTTAAAGAAAGCAGAATGCGCTCTCGCCACTTCTTCGAAAGTAGAAACATTTGTAGTGAAAATTCTAGTTCTGATGACATCTTTCATTCCTACATTTAAATCTTCTAAAACTTTTTCAACTCGCTCTAAAATATTATAGGTTTGAGCATAAGCGTCATCAGCTTTTACTTTTTCGCCGTCAACAATGGCTACAGTTCCAGAAACTTCAACGATGTTGCCAATTCTTACTGCTCGGCAATATCCCATTTTGTCTTCCCACGGAGATCCAGTTAAGATGTTTTCTCTTTTCATTTTTTATAATTTTTGCGAATTTGTCTATATGGTTTTAAAAGCAAATTCAGGTTAATTAAAGTTGCTGCAATTTATGAATTATGCTTTTTACAGCTATTAAAAAAAGCTTGAAATCAATTCAGAAATCAAGCTTTTTTGTGATATTTAATCGTTATTCGGTTTGCTTTTCTTCGTAAAGGCGAAGCTTATTTTGGACCGTTTTTAAATTTTGCTGTAAGGTTTCAATTTTATTCAGAAGATTGGCAATGGCATCAATTCCTTCTAGATTAATTTTGAGATCATAATGCATTCGAATCATTTTTTCTACTGTTGGAAGCTGCTCAGGTTCCAAAAATTCATCGTTTTCTTGGGTAATAATATGAATCAGTCCGTAATTATAAAGTTCGGTTATAAACGTATTTTCAATTTCGTGATAAATACAAAACTGTTTGATCTGGATTAAGTTTTTATTTTTCATAACTTTCTTAGTTTTGCTAATTCTTCAAATAATTTTTTTTCTTTATCCGACAGTTTTGTTGGAATTTTTATAGTGTATGTGATGTATAAATCGCCAAATTGATTCTCTTTTTTATAAACGGGAAAACCTTTTCCTTTCAGTTTAACTTTTGTTCCTGGTTGTGTTTCTGCAGGAACTTTAATTTTTACCTTTCCATCAAAAGTATTAATGTATGTTTCTCCTCCTAAAACTGCTGTATACAAATCAATCGGCGCTTCAGCATACAGATTATTTCCTTCACGTTTAAAATCTGAATTGTTAGAAATTACAAAAGTGATGTATAAATCGCCATTTGGACCGCCATTTACACCAGGTCCGCCATGGTTTGGAATTTTTATTATTTGTCCGTTTTCAACACCGGCAGGAATTGTAATTCGAATGTTTTTTCCGTTTACAGACAAGTTTCGTTTGTGCGTTGTATAAGCTTCTGCCAGATCTAATTCTAGTTCTGCATTAAAATCTTGACCTCTGTATTTAGATTGTGATCTGCTTCTTCCGCCACTGCCGTACATAGAATTGAAGAATTCCGAAAAATCACTTCCAGAAAAGTCTCCACCTCCAAAACCGGAGAAATCGCCTTCAGAATATTGATAACCGCCCTGCTGTCTGCTTTGCTGTTGATTAGGATCGTAACCTGCTTTTTCAAATTCGTCGGCATGTTTCCAGTCTTTTCCGTACTTATCGTATTTTTTTCTGTTTTCTGGATTGCTTAAAACTTCGTTGGCTTCATTAATTTCTTTGAATTTTTTTTCGGCTTCTTTATCATTCGGATTCAAATCTGGATGATATTTTCGCGCCAGTTTTCTATATGCTTTTTTGATGTCTGCCTCTGTAGCCGATTTGGTAACATCTAGTACTTTGTAATAATCTATATAATCCATTTTGTTATGATTTTATAAATGGTAAATAAAGACTTGAAGGTAAGAATAAGTTGTTAATAATCAAAATGCTGAGTTCGGTTTGAGAGAAAAAAGAAGTGTTCTTAAAAGTGGTTTTTGAGAATTTGGAATTTTAGAGATGGAATTTATTTTTACAAATTAAAAAATCAGTTTGGCAGGTTTTTTGATTCCAAAAATTAGCTTAATTTAATGTTATAAAACTCCTAAAGTTGTAGCAACTAACGAAATTATACTATTTTTGTGATGCTAGACTTTTGGTTTATATTAATTATAAAAGCCGATTCGATAATACTTTTTTCAATGAAGCACATTTTATTTTTCATATTATTTTTTACTGCAATGTCAGTATCTGCCCAAGTCGAATTTAATACTAAATTCAAAGCAATTCCTGGGGGTAAGTTTACGGCAAAGCCTAAAAAGACTCTGATTCCTGATGTAAAAGATCCGCAGGCAAATGAGCTTGATATACCAAGTATTAAAACGCCAAATGTTTTTGAAAATACAACTATAACTCCAAAATCAAAATTTCAAATTGGAGAAGAAAAAAGCAAATTTACCATGTCTACAGAAACCGATTTTGCTAATCCTGGTGATCGTTATGTAGCAAAAATGGAAAAAGATTTGGATAAAAGCCTAAAAGATGCTGGTTTAAGAGAAGGAAGAGGTGTCTTAGTAAAGAAAAATATTTCGTTGGGAGACTTTAAAACGAAATCAGAATATTTTATAGTGAAGTTTCGAGATTTTGGAGCAATTGATGGCGATTTAGTGAAAGTATCTTGTAATGGAGCAGTTATAAGAGACCGAATTTTATTAGATGCTAGTTTCCAACAAGTAAAAATTAATCTTGGGCAAGGCTTCAACAAATTAGATTTTGAAGCTCTAAATATTGGTACGCTAGGAGGTAATACTGCAGAAATACAAGTATACGACGACAAGGGTAATTTGGTAACAAATGATTATTGGGATAATCTTGCCGCAGGTTTTAAAGCGTCGATTGTTGTTACGAAAGAGGAATAAAAAAGGAGATAAAAAAATAAGATAAGACCATTTTTGATCTTATCTTATTTTTTTTTTAGATAACTACCTTAGTAGAATTTGCGCGTTTTCCTTCACCTGTTTCTTTCAAAAGAAAACTTATCAAAATAGCTATCGCAATGCCAATAATCCAAAACAAACCAGCTTGCTGAAAATGTAGCGCTTTATCAAGAGTATTATTTAAAGTTTGACCAAATAGGCGACTAAATAATGGACTTAAAAGTGTTGTTACGCCAAAAGTTATAAAATTAATGGCTCCTGTGGCACTTCCTTTTACATTATCTGGATTTGCTTCTTTTATTATTGAGTAAGGAATCATGGCTGCTCCAGAAGCTACACCCAATAAGAACATACTGTATTTAGTGGTCAGAATATCGGGAAAATACAGTAACTGGATTAAGGTTATAATCATCAATAAGGCGCCAGCCACTAAAACGGGTTTTCGCCTTTTTAGCTTGTCTGTAATATATCCTAAGAGCGGACATCCAAATACCCAGCCAAAAGCTACCATTGCACTTGATATGGTTGCGGTATGAAAATCTAAAGCACGATCTTTCTGAAAAAAATCTACAGCCCAAGTCATTGCAAATATTGTAGTTGGAGCAAATAATAATCCCGATATTATACCGCAGAACCAAGATTGCGGATTGCTAAAAACGATTTTGTATGGTTCTAAAATACCTTGTTTTTTTACTACACTTTCTGCTTTTTTCTCTGTTATGTCGGCTGGAGTTACAAACCAAAGGCCAAAAGCAACAATTATGGTAAAAATTCCGATTGAAAGCCAGAAAATATCTATGTGCATTCCTTCTTCTATCCAAGGTCCGACCACAAACTGCCCAGCAGAACCTCCAAGCATTCCGAGACATTGTGTAAATCCAATTGCTGTTGCCAATGATTTTGCCGAGAATCCTTTACTGGCAAGATATACACAGCCCGGAAAAGCAAAAGCACATCCGGCACCTTGAAGCAATCGGCCAGCAACACCAGAAATCTCACTCGAAATCATAAATAATAAACACCCAATTCCTAAAATGAAAGCTCCCGCAAAGAGCGAATATTTGGCTCCAAATCTATCGAGTGCGATTCCGGCAATTAAACTGCAGGTAGAATACGTGTAATAATACGTGCCAATAATGGTAACTAATCTAATTTCATTTACCGAGAAAGTTTGCGAAAGTTCTGGAAGCATTACCGCTGGAGCAGAACGTATTACATAATCTAAAAAATAAAAAATAAGACCAAATACCCAAGCAATGACATAATATTTGGTGTACGATTTTGTACTGTTTGTATCCATAAGAAGGCTCTTTTTAAATTAGTGCAATTTTATAAACCCTCTTTAAGGTGTTTGTAATTAGATTTTATGGTATCAAAAACTTCTTCCATTTTCCCTCCAAGCATTAATTTTGTCATTGATTTTGCCATACCTACAACTTGTTCCCATTCTATTTTTGGAGGCATTGCCAAAGCATTCGGATTTGTAAATACATTCAATAATACAGGGCCATTATGAGTAAAAGCATTTTGAATTGCTGTCTCAGCCTCTTCGGGTTTATGAACATTTATGCCCTGAAAACCCATTGCTTGAGCAATTAAACCAAAATCTGGATTAACCATATTGGTTTCGTTATCAGGTAGACCATTAACTTCCATTTCTAGTTTGACCATTCCTAAAGCGCGATTGTTGAATACAATAATTTTAACGGGAATATTGTATTGATGTATCGTAGCCAAATCTCCCAGTAGCATTGATAAACCTCCGTCGCCACACATGGCAATAACTTGTTTTTCGGGATGAGCAAGAGCTGCGCCAATTGCCATTGGCATTGCATTAGCCATTGATCCATGATTAAAAGAACCTAGCATTTTTCGTTCGCCAGTTCCTTTAATAAAACGAGCACCCCAAACACACGACATTCCGGTATCAACAGTAAAAATCGCATCTTTAGAAGCTAATTTGTCAATAATGTGCGCTACATATTCAGGTTGAATTGTGTCTTCTCCGCCATTATCATTGACATAAGTATTCATGTTTTCTTTTACAGTGTTGTAGAATTTTAACTGAGCGTTTAAAAAACTATCATCGGTTTTGGTTTCTAGGAGCGGAAGTAAAGCTTCTATTGTATCGGCAACGTCACCGCATAATCCCATATAAAGATTGGATCTTCGGCCTAAACGTTCAGAACTTGTATCAATTTGAATAATTTTATTATCAGAAGGCATGAATTTATCATAAGGAAAATCTGTTCCTAATAATAAAACCAAATGAGATTCGTGCATGCTATGGTAAGCAGACGGAAGCCCTAATAAACCTGTCATCCCTATTTCGTTAGGGTTGTTGGGTTGAATGCTCATTTTTCCGCGGAAAGAATATCCTACAGGAGCTTTAATATGCTGTGATAATTGTACGACTTGATCATGAGCTTTTTCGGCTCCAATACCGCAGAATAAAGTTATTTTTGCGCTTTCGTTAATGGCTTTTGCCAATTGCTGTAATTCAGTATCAGAAGGTCGGATTATAGGATTGCAATGAAAAAACTGAGTTGAGATGTTGCTTTCTACGGCTTTTAATTGAGAAACATCACCTGGTAAACCAATAACTGCAACACCTTTTTTTCCTAAAGCATGTTGTATAGCAGTTTGAATAATGCGAGGCGCTTGCTCAGCTGTCATAATCATTTGATTGTAATAGCTGCAATCATCAAAAAGTTTGATAGTATTGGTTTCCTGAAAATAATCCATACCCATTTCGCCAGTATTAATTGTAGAAGCAATGGCAAGCAAAGGCACGTGAGAACGGTTTGCATCGTACAGACCATTAATTAGATGAACATGTCCTGGACCACAGCTTCCGGCGCAAACAGCAAATCCGTCGAGTTCAGCTTCAGCGGCAGCGGCATATGCTCCAACTTCTTCATGGCGTACATGAATCCACTTTATTTTTCCATTTCTGCGTATGGCATCATTAAAATGATTTAAACTGTCTCCGGTAACTGCATAAACGCGTTTTACTCCGGCTTCTACCAACATGTCGACTAATTGTTCGGCAACTATTTTACTCATGTGTTATATTTTTAAAATTAATATTCAGAAGTATACATTGGTTATGATTAACTTTCTTAATAATTATATTTTAATATAAATCAAGCAATGATGTAAAGGGCCTTATAAAATTAAGGAAAAGAATTGGTTTTCTTTTAAAGGTGTTAAGAAACTAAGCTGCTAAGGTGTTAAGTTTTTCATTTTGTGGAAATATAAAAAGAGAGGTTCTAATATTTTAGAACCTCTCTTTTTATATTTGAAACTTTATGCACTTAGTCACTCATAAACTTAGCGTCTTAGATTAAAATGGATCTGCAGTAACTTTAAATTTCATATCTGCTTTTACCGTTACATCTTTTGTTAAAGTCTCTTTTAATGTTACCTGTGTTCTTATTTTGTAACTATCTGCTTTTATGTATTCATCCAATCTCTTATCTGTACAAATCAAATCAACTGAATTGCTCGATACATTAATATTGTCTGCATACGCTAATTCAATTTCATCTGAATTGGCTGTTGAAATGTACAGATGAATTGATTTTAAAAACGTAAAAGTTTTGTCTGAAGGATCTGTAATTGTTAGTTTTAATGATTTGATTTTAACATCTTTTACTAAACTTGCTTTTGTTTTATTATTTTGAAATTCAGCTGAAGAATTGGTTGTGACTTCTGGCGTAATAATCTCTAAAGGAAGATTAATTGGAGTGGTGCTTTGGATTTTAATCGAAGCATTATTCGAAATAGTAAAAGTCAATAAATCATCTACAGTATTACAAGAAGAAAATAAAATTGACAGAAAAACGGTCAAGGCAATAAATTTTGATTTCATAGTTAAATTTATACGGTTTTGTGTAGATACGATTTTTTGGAATGTTTGGATTTTTTTTGAGGTTCAAAGTAACAAAGATTCAAAGGGACAAAGGTTTTACGCTTCATTTACCTTTGAACCTCTGTAACTCTGTAACTCTGTACCTTTGAACCTCAAAAAAACTATTCATAATGTAATGCTTCTATTGGATCTAATTTTGACGCTTTTAGTGCAGGATAATAACCAAAGAAAATACCTGTGATAGCACAAACCAAAAATGAAAGTATTACAGAAGATTCGGAAATTAGAGTAGGCCAGTGCAGAAAATATTGTATCAATTCTGATGCTATAATTCCTAAAACTATTCCAATTAATCCTCCAGTTAAGCTGATTAAAATTGCTTCCACTAAAAATTGCAATAAAATATCTCTTCCGTTTGCACCAATAGACATACGCAAACCGATTTCTTTGGTTCGTTCTGTAACCGAAACATACATAATATTCATAATGCCTATTCCTCCAATCAAGAGCGAAATTCCCGATATTGCGGTTAACAATACTGTTAGTAGTTGGCTTGTTGAGCTAAAAGTATTGATTAATTCTGCCTGTGTTCGTACAGAGAAATCATCGTCGTCATTGGCTTTTAGTCGATGTGCTGTGCGCATAATCTGCTCGATTTCATCTGTTGCCAATTGTGTCTGACTTTCGTCTGTTGTTGAGGCATAAATATTTTGGAGATAAATAGAGTTTGTTATTCTTTTTTGTACGGTAGTATAAGGCGCAATAATAATATCGTCTTGATCTTGCCCAAATGCATTTTCTCCTTTTGATTGCAAAACTCCAATAATTCGAAACGGAATTTTATTAAAACGAATGATTTGCCCGATAGGATTTACGCCATAAGGAAATATATTGTCTACAACGGTTTGTCCAATTAAGCAGACTTTATTTGCGGTATGAATATCAGATTCTCTGAAAATAATTCCTTCCTTAAGTGGCCAGTCTCTAATTTTAAGATAATCAACACTCACGCCTTGCATACTCGTTGGCCAGTTTAGCCCACCATTAATTGCCTGACCTTTGCTGGAAACTGCGGGAGAAATAGCATTTAAATGTTTTGACTCTTTTTTAAGTGCTTCAACATCACTCAGTGTTAAGGTTTGAACACTCGAAATATCTAAACGAGCTCCTGCCGATACATTGCTATTTGGTCTAATGGTAATCATATTAGATCCCATGCTGGACAGCTGATCCTGAATGCTTTTTTTTGATCCCTGACCAATTGCAACCATTGCAATTACAGAGCCAACACCAATAATAATTCCGAGCATGGTTAATAATGCACGAAGTTTATTGCGTCGAAGCGCTTTTAAGGCGATTAGAAAAAGATTAGCTATTTTCATATTTATAATCTTCGTCTACATGAAAATCGGCTAGCATTTGTACGGCCGATTTTATGTTTTGGTTATTAAAGTCTTTCGTTACCCTTCCGTCGCGAAGTGTTACAGTTCTACTGCTAAAGGCCGCGATATCGGGTTCATGAGTTACAAAAATTATCGTTTTTCCTTTCGAATTCAATTCTTGAATTAGCGCCATGATTTCGTATGAGGTTCTGGTGTCGAGATTTCCTGTAGCTTCATCTGCAAGTATCATCACAGGGTCATTTACTAGAGCTCTCGCAATGGCTACACGCTGCTGTTGCCCGCCCGAAAGCTGATTTGGGAAGTGATCTAATCGATCAGCTAACTTTACAGCTTCTAAAGCATTTATAGCTCTTTCTCGTCTTTCTTTTGCAGAGACTTTGGAATTGTATAATAATGGCAATTCAACATTCTCTATTGCCGAAGTGCGTGCTAAAAGATTGTAGGACTGAAAAATAAAACCAATCTTAGTGTTTCGCAAAGCCGCCAGTTCAGTTTTGGATAATGATTTGACATTGACTCCATCGAGTATATAATTCCCGTCTGATGGTTTGTCCAAACATCCCAAAATATTAAGCATAGTTGTTTTTCCAGAACCACTGCTTCCCATAATGGTAATAAATTCACCTTCCATGACATCAAAAGAAACGCCTTTTAAAGCTCTTACAGTTTCAGATCCCATGGTGAATTCTCTTTTAAGGTCTTGTATTTCAAGAATCTTTTTTTTCATTACAATTGCTTTTGTTTGGTTTGTTGCTATTGTCTTCTTCCTCCACCGCCGCCACCTCGTTTTGGCATAAACGGACTTGATTCTGTTGCTTTAGCACCTTTAGTTTGTTTTAATGCATTTACTCCGGTAATGATTTCATCTTGAGCTGTTAGGCCTCTAATGACTTGAACATTAATATCATCATCTAATCCTATTCGTATGTGTTTTGGAATTATCGAATCGCCTACTTTTTTCCATACAATTGCTTTTTTATGGTCAATGGTGTCGAGAGTTTTATTGTTTAATCCTGAATTACCACCATATTTATTTCCGTTTTTGCCTTTGTGTTCGCCTTTGTGATTTCGTAAAGAGAGTTTCCTTATTTTAAACTGTTTTTCTAATGTAGAATCAGGCTGGAAAGCAATGGCTTTTGCCGGAATAAGCAAGGTGTTTTTTACTTCATTGGTATATATAATAATATTGGCTGTCATTCCAGGTTTTAATTTTAAATCATCATTTGGAGCATTGATAATGGTAGTATACGTAACAACATTTGACGAAATAGTGGGTTCTAAACGTATTTCGATTACAGTTCCTTTAAAGACATCATCGGGAAAAGCATCTACGGTAAAAGTGGCATTTTCGCCCACTTTTACATTACCGACATCCGCTTCATCTACAGATGCCCGAACCTGCATTTTGCTTAGATCTTTGGCAATGCTAAATAAGGTAGGTGTATTAAGACTCGCCGCAACGGTTTGTCCTTCGCTTACTTTTCGAGATAAAACAGTGCCATCAATTGGTGAATAAATATTGGTGTACGAAAGGTTCTTTTCTGCAGATCGTAATTGCGCCGCGACACTGTTAACATTGTCTTTCGCAACGTCATAAAGGTTTTTTGCGGTTTCATAATCGGCCCTGCTAATTCCGCCTGCTTTATACAATTCATTTTGTCTGTTAAAATTGGATTGTTGGTAACCAAGGTTGTTTTTTGATAATTGCAAATTGGCTGCAATCTGCTGTACCTGAGCTAGAAAAAGAGACTGGTCTATTTGCGCCAACAGCTGTCCTTTCTTTACAACTGAATTAAAATCAACAAATACTTTTTGGATGGTTCCCGAAACTTGCGTTCCTACTGCAACGGTATCTACAGGCTGTATTTTTCCAGTTGCTGTTACACTCGTTGCGATATCTCCGTAATGCGGTTTTTCTGTAATCAGTTCTACTTTATTACCATCTTTATGAAAAATAAAATATGCTATAGATCCTACGAGTAAAACTCCAATGATGATGAGAATTGCTAATTTACTTTTTTTCATTTTGCTCTTTTTATAGTTTGATTGGATCACCTTTATAGAAATCGTATATTTTTAAGCTTACAACAGAATTGTATTTTGCCTGAATGAAATTTTGAAATGCCTGAACATATAAATTTTTCTCGAGCAAATAATCTACAGTGCTAATGCCTCCTAATCGCAATTGTTCGTTTGCAATTCGATAATTTTCGGTATTGGCATCAAGTTGTTCCTGTGCTGCTGTATATTGAGATTGTGCATTGAGTACATTAATATAAGCCTGTTCTACTTTTTGCGACAATACTGTTTCTGTATTGGTAACATTAAGTTTGGACTGATCAATAGCAATTTTTGACTTTTCGACTCCAGTTTTCGCTATTCGGTTATTGAATATTGGAACTGTTAAAGAAAGCCCCAAACGCTGATAAAAGTTGTTGTCTATTTGAGTCGGATATGGTGTTTTTTGATTGTCAGAATACCCCGAAGCCAAAGTTCCGCTTGCACTAAGTGTAGGCAGAAAACTAGCTTTAGATTTTTGTAATTGCAGATCGGCAGCTTCTTTTTCTATCAAACTGCTTTTTACTTCTGGTCTTTGTTCTAAGGCTGTTTTTTGAGCTTCTTCAAGGTTAACTATAGGTAGGGTAGCATCCAGAACTTCTGGTTTTCTAATATTTAACTCATATCCTGACGGAAGCTGTAACAATTGTTTTAAGGTTAAAACATTTTGACGTTCGGTATTTTGCGAGGTAATCAGATTAAAATTATCTGTTGCCAATTGTGCTTTTAGTAGAACATAATCTTTTTTAGCAATACTTCCTGCATTGTATTTTAATTCTCCTAATTTGAGTTGTGCTTTCGAAGTTTCGAGAATCTCGTTTAGGTATACACTGTTTTCCTTTGCTAACAAAATGGTTAGATAAGCTTGTGTAATTTGAATGGTAATATCATTTTCGGCAGCTTCGGCATTAAATTGAGCAGATTTGATATAGAGATCTTTCTGTTTTATGTCATTATTTAGATAGCCACCATTATACAGCACCATAGATGATCCTAATGAATAATTGCCCGCAAAACTTGATTGGGACTGAAAACCTCCTACTACTAAATCGGCATTTTTTGCATTATTAAAAGTTTGCGAAGCATTTCCTAAAAGATTAGGAAACTTTGCAGCTTTCGACAATAGTAAATCCTGTTCTGTCGATTTAGTAGTGAGCCGTAAGGTATTAATTTGAATGTTTTGCTGCTTTGCATAAGCAATACATTGTTCAAGATTCCATACTTCAGGCAATTGGTTTTGTTCAGTTGTTTGTGCTGTAATCTGCACGCACTGAAAAATCAAAATTACCTTTAAAGTATTTATCATAAATGACCTCATACCTGAATTTAATTTAAATTAAAAAAAATAAATTATAACCTGAGACTTAAGATAATAAAATGCTTTAAGCGTATTAAGAATTTGATTTAAAGGTGGGATTGGGTTTGTTATCCATAATATTGGTAGCTAAAACGAATAACTATACCAAATATAGCAATTATTTTAACACTTTAAACGAGCTATATCCCATTTTAATCTTAAATAAATTGAAAAGAAAACTTAATGTTTTTATCGAATGAGGAACGCAATTTTCGATATTTTTTTAGATGTTTTAGAGGCTGAAGATCTTTCAGAAAAAAAATCAAAAATCAATTTTTCAATTTCAAATATAAAAAGTACTTTTGCGCATGCAACACAACGTACTTATTTTAGATTTCGGGTCGCAATATACTCAGCTTATTGCGCGTAGAGTTCGCGAATTAAATATATTCTGCGAAATTTTTCCTTACAATCACATTCCAAGTGATTTATCAAGTTATAAAGCCGTAATTTTAGGAGGAAGTCCTTTCTCTGTTAGAGGAGAAGATGCACCGCATCCTGATTTATCGCAAATTAGAGGTAAAATGCCATTACTTGCTGTTTGTTACGGAGCACAATATTTAGCACACTTTAGTGGTGGAGAAGTTGCTGCTTCAAACACAAGAGAATACGGTAGAGCAAACTTGTCCTATATTAAAGAAGGCGAAACTTTCTTTGAAGGAGTTTCAGAAAATAGCCAAGTTTGGATGAGCCATAGCGATAGTATCAAAGCGCTTCCAACAAATGCTGTAAAGCTTGCAAGCACACATGATGTAGAATTTGCAGCTTACAAAATTGAAGGCGAAACTACTTATGCAATTCAATACCATCCAGAGGTTTACCATTCAACAGATGGAAAGAAAATGCTGGAAAACTTCTTAGTTAAAATTGCTGAAGTTCCTCAAAACTTTACTCCAAATGCTTTCGTTGATGAAATGGTAGCAGAATTAAAAGAGAAATTAGGAAACGACAAAGTAGTTCTTGGTTTATCTGGAGGAGTAGATTCTACTGTAGCGGCAGTTTTATTAAACAAAGCAATCGGACAAAATTTATATTGCATCTTCGTAAATAACGGTTTACTTCGTAAAAACGAATTCCAAAATGTATTAGATCAATACAAAGGAATGGGATTGAACGTAAAAGGTGTAGATGCTGGAGATCGTTTCCTTGGCGAATTAGCAGGAATTAGTGATCCAGAAACAAAACGTAAAACAATTGGTCGTGTATTTATCGAAGTTTTTGATGATGAATCACACTTATTAGAAGACGTAAAATGGTTAGCGCAAGGAACTATTTATCCAGACGTTATCGAGTCTGTTTCGGTAAAAGGACCATCTGCGACAATTAAATCGCACCACAACGTTGGTGGATTGCCAGATTATATGAAATTAAAAATTGTAGAACCACTTAGAATGTTGTTTAAAGACGAAGTTCGTAGAGTAGGTGCTACATTAGGAATAGATCCTGAATTGTTAGGAAGACACCCTTTCCCAGGACCAGGATTATCAATTAGAATTTTAGGAGATATTACTCCAGAGAAAGTACAGATTTTACAAGATGTAGATTCTGTATTTATCGAAGGATTAAAATCTTGGGGATTATACGATAAAGTTTGGCAAGCTGGAGCAATTTTGCTTCCTGTAAACAGTGTTGGTGTTATGGGCGATGAGCGTACTTACGAAAAAGTAGTAGCGCTTAGAGCTGTAGAATCAACTGACGGTATGACTGCTGACTGGGTTCATTTACCTTACGATTTCTTGATGAAAGTGTCAAATGATATCATCAATAAAGTAAAAGGCGTGAATCGTGTAGTTTACGATATTAGTTCAAAACCACCTGCAACAATTGAGTGGGAATAGTAGCATAATTTAAAATTAAGGTCTTACATTTGTAAGGCCTTAATTTTTTATAACCTACTATTTATGAGAGAACTTTTAACGATTTCTCTTGTGTTTGTTTTGTCTTTTAACAAAATAACTGCACAAGATGCAATAATTGAACACAGAATTCAAAAAGGAGAAACCGCTTTTTTCATTGCCCAAAAATACAAGGTTTCTGTAGACGAGATTTACAAACTCAACCCTGAATCACAAAACGGAATCAAGGATAATCAGATTATAAAGATTCCAATTCATCCCTCAGAAAATGCAAATTCAAAGCAACAAACCCATATTGTTGCACCAAAAGAAACACTATTTGGTTTGTCTAAACAATACCATGTTTCGGTAGAAGCCATCCAAAATGCCAACCAAGAAATTTTAGCCAACGGACTTCAAATCGGTCAAGAGTTAATAATTCCTCAAAATTCAGATAGTACAGCCAAATCTGAAGTTGCTGTTTCTTCAAAAAGTATACATCAAGTTGTAGCCAAAGAATCTTTATTTAGCATTGCAAGACAATACAATGTTTCGGTTGAGGATTTAGAAAACCTAAATAAAGATATTTTAATTAACGGATTGCAAATTGGGCAGACGATTTCAATTCCGAATAAAAGAAAAACTTTAGACGGAAGAGTTCGTGTCATCAATCAGGAAACAGTTTTTCATGTTGTTGAACCAAAAGAAACCAAATTTTCGATTGCAAAGAAATACGGAATTTCGATCGACCAATTAGAATCTCAAAATCCTGAAATTGTAAACGGATTGATTGTCGGAAATAAATTAGCCATTAATACCGTAGCAATTAAACCAGTAAATGAAAGCGAAGAGTTAATGCTGGCTTTGGCAGAAAAACAGGTTGTAGTAGAAAAAACAAAAGCCAAAACGGTTGAAATTGAAGATTTGAAAGACCGTTTGGTTGTTCAGAAAGAAATGAATCAGAAAATTATAAAGATTAATGATCTAAAAGTAAATCTGAATGATATGAATGGTTCTAAAGAAAACTCTGTTGAAAAATTGCGTCTGGTTTTAGAAGCTAATAAAAATGTTCAGGATGTTTTAATGGCAAAATTAGACTCGCTTGTCAGTTCAATGAACGACGATTTGAAGGAATTGAAGCGAATGGATATTTTAAATGTTGAAGAATCAAAAAGGTTAGAGAAACAGTCTTCAGAAGGAATCAATAAAACCAATGAATTGTCGTCTCAGCTGAAAAAAGAATTGGCTGAAAACAGAAAAGTTTATGCCGGATTGATGAACAAAGTAGAGAAAATTGCTGTTGAGGAAAATCATGAGTATAAGAAGAAAATCCGCGAAAGCGAAAAAAATAATAATACAACATCTCTGCAGCAGCGTTTATCTTTAGAAGAAATAAAAAAATATAAAATAGAGCAGGAGCAGGGAGATAAGCAAAATCAGCTTTTGATTGCAAAAATAGATTCTTTGGATACTCAGAAAAAAATTGAAGTAAAAAGACACATCAGCAAAGCTACTTATTATAGTATGGAAGCTAGAAAATTTGATGATAAACTGGCTTTGGTGAAATTAAAGAAATATCAAGACGAAGCGGTTAAAAAACAGAAGAAAAATAATACCGCTGAAAATTCAAAAATAATTTCATTAGAAGAAATGAAACAGGAATTGAAAGACAATCCTTTAAGAACTGACAAAACAGTAAAAGTAGAAGTTTATGATAATCTTAGAGAAGTTTCAAACGGGTATTACTTAGTTTTAGGTATATTTACAGACGCAGTTGACCGCGATAAGCTCATAATGAAACTTATTGATTCTGGCGAATTTAACGCTAGTTTCTTTTTCAATATCAACAGTCTTTCGTACTATGTTTATGCCGATAAGTTCGAAAACATGGAAGAAGTGCTTTACAAATGCAAGAAAAAAGAAGAAGATGAGTTATATAAAGAAATCATTATTGCTAAAGTAGAAATCGATTTGAGGTAATTTTTACAGCAATAAACAAACGGCGTGAATTTTGCTTTTAGTAAAATTGTAACTTATTTTAGAATTAGAAATTAAATTGTTTTAAGCCTTATTATGAAATATTATTTAACAGTATTGTCTCTTGTATTTTTTATAACTTCAAGCGCATTTTCGCAAGAAAAAGTGGTGAAGTATAAAGTGTCAAGTGGTGAGACAATTAATCAGATTGCACAAAAATTTAAGGTAACACCTTATGATATTTACCAACTCAATCCAGATGCTAGAACAGGATTGGTACCAAACTCTGTGCTGTTGATTCCGACAAAAACAGGAGAAGCAAAAAAAGAAGTTTCTGAAACTAAAACTCCTGCAGCTTCAGGAAAAGAGATTATTCATGAAGTACAGCCAAAAGAAACTTTTTACAGCATTGAGCACAAGTACGGAATTTCAGATGAAGCTTTAAAAGCGGCAAATCCATTTTTAGAAAAAACGGGTGTTCAAATCGGGCAAAAATTGGTTATTCCTGCAAAAGGCTCTACGCCAAAAGCAACAGAAAAACCAGTTAAAGAAAAAGGTGCTGAAAAATATGTATATCACGATGTACAGCCAAAAGAAACAAAATTTGGTATTGCAAAACAGTACAACATGACTGTTGATGAATTGGAAAAAAGAAATCCAGATATTGTTAATAGCTTGCCAGTTGGATATAGATTGACCATAAAAGGAACAGCTCCTAAAACAGAATCTACCCCTGCAGAACCTGCAAAAGCTGTAGAAAGTAAAAAGTCTGCTGAAACTTCTAAAAAAGCAGTTACTTACATGGAATATCAAGTAAAACCAAAAGAAACTTTTTATAGTTTAGGAAGGGTTTTTCATTTAACACAAGATGAATTAGTGGCCTTAAATCCGTCACTTTCTGAAGGTGTAAAAGAAGGAATGGTTTTGAAAGTTCCTGCTGGATATATTGCTCCAGCTCCAATTGTTGCTGCTCAAGTACCGGATAAACCAGCTGATTCTTCAATATACAAACCGGTTGAAAATACGGGTGGAGGAATTAAAATTGTTGATAAAGTAAAATCGACTGAAAATGAAAATGTAGAAATTGTAGAATTGACCAAAAAGAAAGGGCTTAATGAGCGTAAAAAAGTAGTTTTATTGCTTCCGTTTAATTTGGCTAAAGTGCAAAGCGATACTTCTGGAACAGCTAACAGAATTAAAAACGATAAGTTCTTAAACATGACTCTAGATTTTTATGCTGGAGCTATGATGGCGATTGATTCTGCAAAAACATTGAAACTTCCAATTGATGTTGCTATTTACGATTCGCAAGAAACTAAAACAACTTCCAATGTTGTAGGCTTAACTCCGAAATTGCAAGATGCAGATGCTGTAATTGGACCATTTTACCAAAGTAATGCAGAAACGACAGCAAACATGTTGCGTTCATACGATGTTCCTGTAATTTCGCCTTTATCAAAAGATAGCGCCAATCCGATTGACAATTTGTATCAAACCATACCTTCAAATGATGTGATCAGAAATTCTATTTTTGATTATATGCGTTCTAAAAACGGTAATATTGTTGCGGTAGTAGATAAGAAAAAAGAATCGGTTATTAATTACATCAAACAAAACCAAAAAGGAGTTGCATTTGCTTCTTTAACAGAAACGGGTGGTTTGGATGTAGCTAATTTAAAAAGCTTATTGATCCCTAATCGATTGAATTATGTGGTAATGGAAACAGGTAATACTGCAATGGTTAAAGCCACTATAAAAGCTTTACTTGATTCTCAGAAAACATGCCAAGTTCAATTGGTAATTTTGGAACCAAACAGCACATTAGATACAGACGAAATTAGTTTTGATAATTTGGTAAAATTGAAATTAATGTATCCTTCTGTAACTCGTGAAAGTGACGAACAACCCGTTTTAATTTATGAAAAACAATTTCGTCTGAAAAATAAAGCAAATCCTACAACTTATGCAACAAGAGGATTTGACGTTACGTTTGACACGATGATGCGTTTGTCTCAAGGAAAAACATTCCAAGAAACTGCTGATATGATGACAACTCAGCAAGTTGATAATAAATTTCAATATTATAGAAAAGAAGATGGCGGACACGCTAATAAAGGTGTTTACATCTTATATTATGATAGTGACTTAACTTTAAAAGTAGCAAATTAATGACATCAAAAGTAACCTATTTAGGAGATTTAAGAACAAGTTCAATTCACGTGCAATCAGGAAGCGAAATCATTTCTGACGCACCATTAGATAATAACGGAAAAGGAGAAGCATTTTCTCCAACAGATACTGTAGCGAACGCATTAGCAAGCTGCATGATGACAATTATGGGAATCAAAGCTCGTGATTTAGGAGTTGATTTTGTTGGATCTACAGCGGAAGTAACTAAAATTATGAATGCAGAACCTAGAAGAATTGGAGCAATCGAAATTGTATTTCAAATGAAAAGCAACGCTGACGAAAAAAGCAAAACTATTTTAGAACGTGCTGCAATGACTTGCCCAGTATTTTTAAGTTTAAGCAGTGAAATCGAAAAGAAAATTACTTTCAACTGGAAGTAAAAAAGAGCCATTAGGCTCGATCCATATTGTAGGCCTGGATTTTAATCCAGTTTAAAAGAAATAGAAAGGAAAAAGAACCATCGGTTCGATCCATTTTATAAAATTATAATATGAATCGTTCCTACGGAACTCCTGAATTGTGATATATCATTTTTTCAACGGATTGAAATCCGTTGCTACAACATAAATAGTTCCTAAGGAATTTTATAAATTAATAGAAAAGGGTGCTCTTAACAAAGAGCACCCTTTTCTGCAATAACTAACCACCAAAATATTTATTACTCTGAAAACTCTAATTTTTTCAATTTATTCCAGCCTCCGCGGGTAAAATCTGGGATTTCTACAGGAGCAGAACCGTTATCAAGCGAGATTTCTGTTAAAGGACCTAAACAAGACCATTCGGCTAAATCGTAAACGTCCATATCAAGCGGAAGTCCTTTTTGGAGACAGTGAATTAAACGATAATCCATAATAAAATCCATTCCGCCGTGACCGCCTACTTTTTTGGCTTGCTCTTCAATTCCTTTGGCAATTGGGTGTTTGTATTTTTCCATCAACGCTTTTTTCACTTCTTCAGGAACAAAAGAATGAGCGCTCAATTTTTCGTGATTTGGTTTTACATCATCACCTAATTCTTTTCCATCCAAAGCATAACCTTCCAGCGGATATTTATTGGCAAAACCTTTTGTACCGCTCAATTGATACATTCTGCTGTAAGGACGAGGAGAAGTAACATCGTGCTGAATGTGGATTGTTTTTCCGTTTTCGGTACGAATCATTGTCATCGTGTGATCTCCATTTCTAAAATCTTTAATATCCTGTCCTGATTTTTCTTTGATGTAAGCAGGATTTCCCACGGCTTTTGTATCCATAGAAACCAAGAAATTCATTTTGTCACCACGGTGAATATTTAATGCCTGACACGCAGGCCCCATACCGTGTGTCGCATAAACATCACCGCGGTGTTTGATGTTGTAGTCCATTCTCCAGTTATTCCAGTATTCTCCCCAAAATGGCTGTAAACCATGAATATAAGAACCTTCAGCATGAAGAATTTCGCCAAAAACACCTTGTTGTGCCATGTTTAATGTTGTCAATTCGAAGAAATCGTAAACGCAGTTTTCTAATTGCATACAATGTTTTCTCGTTTTTTCAGAAGTGTCAATCAGTTCCCAGATTTCTTTCATGGTTAAAGCGCCAGGAACTTCTATTGCAACATGTTTTCCGTCTTTCATAGCCTGAACTCCAATTACAGCGTGATGTTTCCAATCTGTGGCCACATATACTAAATCTACGTTTGGCAAGGCCGTTACTTTTCTCCAAGCATTTTCGTCACCGTAGAATTCTTGTGCTTTTGGAAAACCAGCTTTCGTTAAAATTTCATTTGATTTTGCAGTATTTTCTTGAGTCATGTCGCACAAGGCTACAATCTCAACACCCGGAATATGTGTCATACGTTCTACAGCTCCAGGACCGCGCATTCCAAGTCCGATGAAAGCAACACGAACGGTCGGAATCGGATCTGCAGCCATTCTCAATACGTCTTGCTGTCCTTTTGGACGAGAAGGTGTTTTGGTCTTAATCATTTGTGCGGATGCAATTGTCCATCCGAACAAAAGAAAAAGGATTGTTATAGGTTTTAAGAAGCTAATTTTCATGAGTGATTATTGTTAGATAATTTTTTAAAATAACCTCTCTAATGAACCAAATTAGAGAGGTTTTCAAAAACAAAAACAGACCTAAAGGACTTTTAATAATTATTTTTGACTACTAAATCTTTTCATTAATGGCGTTACATGTTTTTTGGTATCGTCATCTAATGAAGCCAATGTTTTATCTGCTTCGGCTGGTGCGTATTTTGTTAATCCTGTTAAACCCGCAGCAATTACGTTGTATGATTGTTCTTTAATGCTTTCTTCCATTAAATTTTTATAAGAAGCATCGCCTGTAGAAGCTAATTTTACAATTGCATTTGCTCTTGCAATAGTTTTTTTGTCGTTTTTAGCAATATCAAGAAGCGTTTTTAAAACCTGATCTTTGGTTTGTTTTTCATTTAAATCAATTGCTTTGATGCTCAGTACTCGTAAATCTTCTTGAGGATCTTTTAAACCTTCCAGTAAAATAAGTTGTGATTCCTGAATTCTGTCTTTTGAAGCAAATTTTATAGCTTCAATTCGGTTGTAATATGACGGTGCATTTTTATATTGAAAAAGATAATCAG
>NZ_DHEI01000136.1:8051-21385 GCF_002399805.1 Flavobacterium sp. UBA4854 | reverse complement strand
GTCAATGTTTCTCATCAGGAAACCAAAGTTAAATTGACCTCTCAAAATACGCCTGTTTTAAATAAAGTCAAAAAGTTTGTTTATGCAAAAGGCCATTTAAAACTAGAAGGCGATCATAACATGCTTCCAAATCAGACCAATATCACTTTAGATCTAAAAAAGAATAAAACAGAAACAATTCCAGCTGAAGGGCTTTTGGTATTAACCAATTTCGATTATTAACCTTAAAAAGAAAATGATGAAATCATTATATACAATTCTGGTTGCCATGAGTCTGTCATTCGTAGGATGTTCTTCGGATGATAAAAATGATTCAGGCGGAAACGAGCCCGAAGTTCCAACTTCGGTAGAATTAAAACTGAGTGATCCAAATGCAACTGCAGAAACCAAAGCGTTGTACTCTAATTTATGGAGAATTCAAGAAAAAGGAACAATGTTTGGGCATCACGATGATTTGCTTTACGGCAGAAATTGGATGACGGAACAAGGAAGATCGGACATTAAAGATGTCTGTGGAGATTATCCAGGAGTTTTCAGTGTCGATTTAGCCGAAATTATGGATGATAGAAGTGCAACTTCAACCTTAAACAATGACAGAATTCGAGTAATAAAAGAAGCTAGAGAAAGAGGCGAAGTAATTACAGCCTGCTGTCATTTAAATAATCCTTTGACAGGCGGAGATAGCTGGGACAATTCTAACAATACTGTTGCAAAAGAAATCTTGACAGACGGAAGCGCTACAAATGTAAAATTCAATTCTTGGTTAGATAAATTAGCAGATTTTGCCACTAATTTGAAAGACAAAAACGGCAAACTAATTCCAATTGTTTTTCGTCCTTTTCACGAGCATACGCAAGCTTGGTCTTGGTGGGGTTCGAGCGCGACTACGCAAGTAGAATTCATTAGTTTATGGAAATATACGATTGATTATTTGAAAAACAAGAAAGGCGTTCACAGCTTTATTTATGCTATTTCACCTCAATTAGATTCACAAGGCACGGTTGATAATTTCCTTTTCAGATGGCCAGGCGATAATTATGTAGATTTTATTGGTTGGGATAGTTATCACGGAACCAATACTTCAGCCTTTAGTACCAATTTAAGAAACCTTGCAACACTTTCACAGCAAAAATTAAAACCTTGTGGAGTAACAGAAACAGGAGTTGAAGGAATTGTAAAAAATGGTGCTCCGTATGATACCTATTGGACAAACGAAATCAGTATTCCGCTAACAGGAAAAAAAGTAAGCATGGTAGTTATGTGGCGTAACAAGTACGATCCTTCTCATGAAGGAAACCATTTTTATGCTCCATTTGACGGACACAGTTCGGCAGCAAATTTTAAACTGCTATACGCAAGTCCAAATATGATCTTTAGTAAAAAACTGCCAGATATGTACACCTTAGCAGCAAACACAACAGTAAAATAAAAACCAAAATACAAATCTAAAAATGAAATTAATTAAGTGCACTCAAAATCCAGTTTTAAGCCCAAACCCTAATAATTACTGGGAAAATCTCGTTGTTTGTAATCCAGGAGTCTGGTACGAAAACGGAACATTTTATATGCTTTACAGGGCAGCAGGAGATGATGTGGATCATTATATCCGTGTGGGATTGGCAACAAGTACAGATGGAATCAATTTTAAAAGAGAATCTAATGAACCAGTTTTTGGACCAAGCAGTAACGGTCCAGATATGGGCGGAGTAGAAGATCCGAGAATCATTAAATTTGGAAACGAGTACTATGTTACTTATGCCTACAGACCGTATCCTCCGGGGCGTTATTGGACATTTCCTCACGACGTGATCAATCTTCCAGAAACAGGTCCAGATGCGCCAGCCGTTTACAAGCATAATATCGCAAATTCTGGTTTAGCGGTAACAACCGATTTTAAAACCTACAGAAGGTTAGGAAGAATTACGACTTCTAATTTAGATGATCGCGACGTAATTTTGTTTCCAGAAAAAATCAACGGAAAATATGCTATGCTGCACCGTCCAAAACAATGGATTGGAGAAGAATATGGTTGCGATTATCCTTCAATCTGGCTTCGATATTCTGATGATTTAATGGTTTGGGAAGAAAAAAGCACCCTTCTTTTAAGTGGCAGAAACGGAACTTGGGAAGAAAAAATTGGCGGAAGCACACCACCTTTGCGTACAGATGATGGCTGGCTGCTTATTTATCATGGAGTTGAAAATGGCGGAAATGGTTATTACAGAGTAGGCGTTGCACTTTTAGACTTAGAAGATCCAACAAAAGTAACGGCAAGACTAGAAGATTGGATTATGGAACCCGAACATGATTATGAAATAGAAGGGTTCTATAAAGGCTGTGTTTTTCCTACAGGTAATATGATTGTCGATAATATTTTATATGTTTATTACGGCGCAGCTGATAAATACGTTGGTTTAGCAACTTGCGACATCAATGAATTGTTACAAACTTTAAAAGATTCTCAAAATGAAAATTCAAAATAGCTTTTTACTGTTTTGCGCTTTAGCCAGTTTTTCGGCTCAAAGCCAAAACAGCATTCCTGTCGTTTCTATTAATCCGAGCGAAATTATTTCGAATGAATTTATTGGAAATGGAATTGAATTTTCAGCCTATCCGCACGCTGATACTGAAAGCTCGGAATGGGGAAAATTGATGACTGACGAAAAATGGAAAATGGTTTTTGACCGAGTTTCATTCATTAAGCCTAAAATTGCTCGAGTAATGGATCAGGCAAATTGGCGCTATCTAAAAGGATTTGATGCTTCTGGAAATCCGATTGTTGATTTTGAAAGTGATCAAATGCAGGCTCTTTATAAATTGTTAGATTACTGTGAAAAAAACAAAATCACGGTAATTCTAGGAGAGTGGGGACAGCCTTACAAAGTGCACGACACACATTTAAATCTTCAAAACAGTTTTACTGGCGCAAACGATCAGAGATGGATTGATTTGATCATTAAAAATCTGAATCATTTATTAAATGTAAAAAAATATACTTGCATTAAATATTACAATCTAGTGAATGAACCAAATGGTGATTGGGCAACAATAGACGGCGATTTTGAACAATGGAAAGAAGGAATTACAATGCTTCATAAGTCTATTCAAAAGGCAGGTTTAGATAAAAAGATTTCGATTATTGGTCCAGATGCAACTTCGTTTAATAATCCGAGATCAAAATATAAAGGTCTTGATTGGGTAAAACAAACTGCACTTCAAATTCCGAATTTAATTTCTGCTTATGATGCGCACGATTATCCTTCTAAAGAAAGCATTCTTTCTGGAGAATTTCAGAAGACATTTGGAGACTTAGTCCGTTTTACCGATTCAGTTCATAAAAAGCCTTTTATTTTAGGCGAATTGGGTATAAAAGGAGATCCTTCTTCAAAAGAACATTTAGGAGATAAATTTACTAGTGTCGACAGTCAACTTTCGGTTTACGATTACGATTATGGAGTAGATATGGCAGATGCTTTAATTCAGGCAATGAATGCAGGATTTGATGCCGTAATTGCTTGGGATTTAGACGACGCAATGCATACAAAAGATGACAAAGGCGACAAATATCAGCTCAAGCGTTGGGGAATGTTTAATAGTTTAGGTAAAGAATTAACAGACAAGAAGGAAGATGAAAATCTGCGTCCGTGGTTTTATACTTGGTCTATTATGACACGTTATTTTACCAGCGATATGAAAATTGTAAAACTAGATCATTTAAACATCGAAAAAGTACGCGCCGCAGCAGGATTTACAGCTTCAGGAGAAGCAACAATTGCCATTGCAAACAACAGTGATAAGGAAGTTAATTTTACAATTGATGCTAAAAAACTAAAACTGAAATCGAAACTTAATAAATATTTATACACCGAGAGCAAACGCCCAGTTGACCAAAATGGTTTTCCTATTCCTTCTGAAAAAATGAGTTTGAAAGAAAACAGCATTAAAGTTTCTATTCCAGCAAAAAGCGTTATTCTTTATACCACATACCAGCAGTAATTATGATAAATTTAAATATAATTGACTTAGTTGTCTTGGTTTTATACATCATCTTTATTGTTTGGTGGGGATTAAAAAATAGTAAATCAAGCGATTCAGATGCTTACTTTTTGGCTGGGAGAGATTTAAAATGGCCAATGGTCGGATTATCACTTTTTGCGGCCAGTATTTCGAGCTCGACTCTAATGGGAAATTCTGGAGAAGGTTTTATCAATGGAATTGCAGTTTTCAATTACAATTGGATTTCGATTCTAGTAATGGTCTTTTTTGCCATCTTTTTTCTTCCATTTTACATTAAATCGGGAATCTTTACAATGCCAGAATTTTTGGAAAGAAGATTTGATGCGAGATCAAGAACTTATTTTTCGTTTATAACCATTATCGGAAACATTTTTCTTGATGCTGCAGCGACACTATATGCAGGAGCATTAATCATCAACATGATTTTTCCGGGAGCAGACATGATGCTTATTATTGTCGGAATGGCTGTTGTTGCTGGAAGTTACACTATTATTGGCGGACTTTCGTCTGTTATTAATACAGAAGTAATTCAAGCCTTTATTTTAATAATCGGATCGACTTTACTGGCATTTTTCGCAATGGATAGCATTGGAGGTTGGGATGCATTTTATACGCAATTTTACGACGGAATTTGGCTAAAATTGACTAGACCAATGGATGATCCAACTGTGCCTTGGTTAGGAATGTGGGTTGGAATTCCGATTCTTGGTTTCTATTTCTGGGGCAATAATCAGGTTATGGTACAACGAGTTTTGTCTGCAAAATCTATAGATCATGGACGAAAAGGTGTTTTACTAGTAGGATTTTTATATTTATTTACACTTTTCATTTTTATTTTTCCAGGCGTCATTGCCAGAGGAATTAATCTTTTTGGTGTAGAGAATTTACCGCACGAAATCATTAGCGGAAGCGAATTAAAATCAAAATACGGAATCAATACGGATCAAGTTTACCCAAGATTAATCAATAAAGTGCTTCCAGTTGGTTTAATCGGAATTATTCTTTCAGCAATGATTTCGGCTTTAACATCAGCTTTGAGCGCAACTTTAAACTCTGTTTCTACTTTGTTTACAATGGATTTTTATAGCAAGTTTGATAAAAATGCGTCAAGCGAAAAAAAGGTAAGAGTTGGTAAAATAACTGCTGTTGTAACTTTGATAATCGCTATTTTATGGGCTCCTTACATTGGTAAATTTGACTCGCTTATTGCTTATTATCAAGAAATCTTATCTTATTTAGCACCGCCAGTTGTTGGCACTTTTTTTCTGGGATTGTTCTGGAAACGTTCTAATGCTGTTGGAGCTTTCAGTGGTTTAATGTCAGGATTGTTTATTGCAATCGTCATTATGTCTGCAAAATATATTTTTGGTATGCATTTAGGACTTCACTTTTTATTATTGGCGCCAATTATTTTAGTTCTAAGTATTTTGGTAAATGTGACAGTGAGTTTAACAACAGCTCCTCCATCAGAAAAAAAGGTAAAAGAAAATACTTGGACAAAAGCACTTTGGAGAGAAGAAACGATCGCTTTACAGAATGTAGTTTGGTATAAAAACTTCCGTATACAAGCTCTTCTGCTTGTTTTAGCGTGTTTCGGAATGTACGCAGCGTTTTTCTAATGAAATAATTTACAAGATGAAAAAGCTACAATTTTTAGCGCTGTTTCTACTCTTATCAGGACTAGAAACAAGCGCTCAGGTTTTTGATGCCTCAATAGAAAAAAAGATTGATGTTCTGTTAAAGAAAATGACTTTAAAGGAAAAAATCGGTCAGATGAATCAATTGTCTGCAGATGATATGGAAACCAATTATAAAGTTATTCAACAAGGAATGGCTGGTTCGGTTTTGAGTATTACTAATCCCGAAATAGCAAACAAAGCACAAAAAATTGCTGTAGAACAAACTAGATTAGGAATCCCTCTAATTATTGGGCGCGACGTAATACATGGTTTTAAAACCATATTTCCAATTCCGCTAGGACAAGCAGCAAGTTTTAATCCAGATTTGGTAGAAAAAGCAGCCAGAATTGCTGCAATAGAAGCATCAGAAACTGGAATTCGTTGGACATTTGCTCCTATGGTTGATATTGCGAGAGATCCTCGATGGGGAAGAATTGCAGAAAGCTGTGGAGAAGATCCTTATTTAACTTCGGTTATGGGAGTTGCTATGGTTAAAGGTTTTCAAGGAAAAAGTTTATCGGATCCAACTTCGATTGCAGCTTGTGCCAAACATTTTGCTGGATATGGAGCAGCAGAAGGAGGACGTGATTATAATACGACTAATATAACTGAAAGGCAATTTAGAAATACGTATTTAGTCCCGTTTGAAGAAGCCGTTAAAAAAGCCGATCTGGCTACAATTATGACCGCTTTTAATGCTAATGACGGAATTCCTTCTTCTGGAAATGAGTTTCTTTTAAAACAAATGCTCCGAAAAGAATGGAATTTTAAAGGTTTTGTAGTTTCTGACTGGGCATCGATTACAGAAATGGTCGATCATGGTTTTTGCACGGATAACAAAGAAGCGGCTCAAAAAGCCATAAATGCAGGAGTAGATATGGAAATGGTTAGTGGTACATATGTTGCTTTTGTTGAATCTCTTTTGAAGGAAAAGAAAATTAATATAGAAACTATAAATGATGCTGTTCGTAATATTTTAAGAATAAAATTTAAACTAGGACTTTTTGAAAATCCTTATGTAAAAGGAAATACTGAAGCTGTTTTTTATAAAAAAGAACATTTAGAAACGGCTCAAAAAACGGCAGAAGAATCGGTAGTTTTATTAAAGAATGAAGCACAAATTTTACCGCTTAAAAATCCTAAAACGATAGCTGTTTTTGGTCCGTTGGCAGATGCGCCTCACGATCAATTAGGAACTTGGGTTTTTGATGGAGATAAAAATCATAGCGTAACGCCTCTTCAAGCTTTAAAAGATCAATACGGAAAAAATGTAAAGATTCTGTATGAACCAATTATAAAATATTCAAGAGACAAAGATTCTACTGAATTTTATAAAGCTAGAAAAATAGCAAAAGAAGCAGATGTTGTGTTACTATTTGTAGGCGAAGAATCGATTCTTTCTGGCGAAGCACATAGCCTTTCTAATCTGAATTTGCAAGGTGTGCAATCGCAACTTTTAGCAACTTTAGCTAAAACAAAAACGCCAATAATTACTGTTGTTCTAGCAGGAAGACCTTTAACAATAGAAAAAGAAGTTAAAGAATCTAATGCTGTTTTATATGCGTGGCATCCAGGAACGATGGGCGGACCAGCACTTGTAAATTTATTATTTGGTAAAGCAAATCCTTCGGCAAAATTACCCATTACGTTTCCTAAAAATGTAGGACAGATTCCGATGTATTACAGTCATTTAAAAACGGGTCGTCCTGCAAACGGAAGTGAATTAAATGTAGAAAATATTCCTATTGAAGCTTCTCAAACATCTTTGGGAAATAAATCTTATTATTTAGATAGTGGGAACGAACCTTTATTTCCATTCGGATTCGGACTTTCTTATACCACATTTGAATATGGAAAAACAACACTTGCAAAATCAGTTTTGAAACAGGATGAGACAATTGAAATTTCCTTTTCATTAAAAAATACTGGTAATTATGACGGTACTGAAGTTGTACAACTTTATGTGAGAGATATTGCAGGATCTATTGCATTGCCAGTTAAAGAATTAAAAGCTTTTAAAAGGGTTGAATTGAAAGCTGGTGAAAGTAAAAATGTAAAGTTTGATTTAAAAATTATTGATCTTGCTTTTTATGGAATTGATATGAAAAAGAAAGTAGAAGCAGGAAAATTCGATTTGTGGGTAGGAAGCAGTAGCGTAACTGGAGAAAAAGTATCATTTGAAGTGCAATAAAAAGATGAAAAAAATAATATATCTATTGTTTTTGGCTTTATCACAGCTGAATTTACAAGCTCAGGATTTTGTCAAAGTGCAAAATGGAAAATTGGTTAAGGATGGAAAACCGTATCATTATCTAGGAACCAATTTTTGGTACGGAATGAATTTGGCTGTTTCAGATAAAGCAAGGTTGATTCGCGAATTGGATCGTTTGAACAATTTGGGAGTTAAAAATCTTCGCATTATTGCAGCTTCAGAAGGTAATCTTGAA
Source organism: Flavobacterium sp. UBA4854 (assembly GCF_002399805.1). Lineage (NCBI taxonomy): Bacteria > Pseudomonadati > Bacteroidota > Flavobacteriia > Flavobacteriales > Flavobacteriaceae > Flavobacterium > Flavobacterium sp. UBA4854. Next base: position 13,242 of record NZ_DHEI01000136.1, on the reverse strand, counting down.
ACTCCGTGGACCGTTCAGCCAACAATGCAAAAAGAACCTGGAAGTTATAATGAAGAACTTTGGGAAGGGCTTGATTTGCTATTAGCAGAAATGAAGAAAAGAAACATGACAGCAGTTGTTTGCTTGAATAATTTTTGGCCTTGGTCTGGCGGTTTTGCGCAATATGTTTCTTGGGCAAATCAAAACGAAGCAATTCCATATCCGCCACCAGCAGAAAATGGCGATTGGAGAAAATATCAGCACTATTCTGCTCGTTTTTATAGTGATAAAACGGCTCAAAAATGGTTTGAAAATCATATCCAGAAAGTAGTTACACGAGTAAATTCGGTTACTAAAATACCATACAAAAAAGACCCAACTATTATGGCTTGGCAATTGGCCAACGAACCAGAAGGAAGCAATAATATCGGGGCTTACAGAAAATGGATTGATGATACAGCAGGATTTATCAAGAAATTAGATCCTAAACATTTGGTTTCTATAGGTTCTGAAGGAAATACGCCCTCTCCTGAAAACGGAACCAATTTCGAAATTGATCATCAAAGCAAAAATATTGATTACTGTACATTTCATCTTTGGGTTCAGAATTGGGGTTGGTTTGATCCGCTTAAAGCGAAAGAAACGTATCCGATGGCATTAGAAAAAGCAGAAAAATATATCGATGAACATGTAAAAACAGCTCAGAAATTAAATAAACCTCTTGTCTTAGAGGAATTTGGAATTTCAAGAGATGAAAATAGCTATGATGCCAACTCATCGGTTGAAGTTAGAGATCAATATTATACTTTTATTTTTGAAAAGATTTATGCTTTAAGTCAAACTACACCACAAGTTTCGGGAGTAAATTTTTGGGCTTGGGGAGGCGAGGGAAGACCTAAATCTAATAGAAGCATTTGGAAACTGGGCGATGATTTAGTGGGAGATCCTCCTCATGAATATCAAGGTTGGTATTCTGTTTATGATCGAGATTTAAGTACACAAAAGATAATTAACGAATATGCATTAAAACTAAATAACGAATGATTAGAAGAAAGAGTTAGCAATGCATTAGAAAAATCAAAAAATCGGAGTTCTATTTAAAAACTCCGATTTTTTTATAAATGCTGATTTTGCTTTCCTGCTTTTTAAATCTAGATTATGCAGCTCCTTTATGATATTTCTTTTTGTATTCGATTGGAGGAATTCCTGTAATTTTTTTAAATGCATCTCGAAAAGCTTTAATATCAGAATAGCCCACTTCGTACATTACTTCATTTACTGTTTTACGATCTGTTTCAAAAGCTTTTTTAGCGGCTTCAATTTTTACTCTTTGCAGGTATTCGCTAGGTGTATTTCCTGTGGCTTTTATAAATCGTCTATCAAAATTTCTTCTGCTGACATTAAACTTAATCGAAAGATCGCTCATTGATAATTTTTCTCCCAAATTATTTTCGATATAAGATTGTGCGCCAAGTACCATTTCATCTTCATGTTTCTTTTGGCCTGAGAAAATAATAAATTGTGATTGAGATTTTCTATTCATTTCAATCTGAAACACTTTGGCACAATAAACTGCGGTTGCTCTACCGTAATATTTTTCGATAAGATAAATCATTAGGTTAAGAAAAGAGTATGCTCCGCCATTGGTATAGATTCCATTTTCATCTGTAATTAATTCATCAACTCTTAGATTTATTTGCGGAAACATTCTAGAGAAATTTTCTCTAACAGACCAATGTGTCGAACAATTTTTTCCGTCAAGAAGTCCCGATGCAGCAAGCATAAATGCTCCTGTACAGATCGTGGCAATTTCTGCACCTTTTTGATATTGTTTTTGCAACCACTGCACAAGTTCGTCATTATGCTGAAGGGCAAGATTGTAATTGTGGTTTAATGAAGGAATTATAATAAGATCGGTTTTAGCAATCTGCGAAATATAGACATGGGGCTTTACAGTAAAAATACCGCCATTAAATTCTATTTTTTCAGAAATTCCCGCCAGTTTAATTTGAAACAATTCTGTTCCGCCGTTCATTTTAGCAAAAGCATTTGCTTTTGTAAAGATTTCGTACGCGCCAGATATGCTAGAAAGATTATTATCTCCTTCGGGAACTATTATGGTAAGCTGTTTCATTATCTTTTTTGTATAAAGATACTAAAAGTTGGTGTCCAAATATACCTGTAAGAATGTCTATTTTACATATTAGAAAAGTCTGTAATTGCTTTTAAATTTACGTTAGATAATTTTCTAACGTATTAAACAAAAAACTATCATGGCAAAAATGACTGTTATTTATAAAACACCAAAAGACATTTATTTTTTTGAAAAACATTATTATGAGGTGCATATTCCGTTGGCAAAAAAACTTCCTGGAATAATAAAATACGAAGTTAGCAAAGAACCTGTCATATCATTGACTGGACATTCTGATGTATTTCTTGTGGCTAATTTATATTTTGAATCTTTAGATGCAATGATGGAGTCTTTTAAAACCGATATTGGGCAACAATGCGCTGCAGATCGTAGAATTCTAGCTAGTGATGATGAAGTGCAAATTTATGTTTATGATGTAAAAAACACTTGATTTTACCTTGTTGCATTTTAACGGCTGTGGGTTCATTTTACTATTTCTGGTTTCAGATTATAATCTGAAACCATTTACAGAGGTTCAGATAGAAAGATTAAGCTTTTTCATTATAATTTTAAATATCTTTTCGATACAAGATGTACGAATAGAGAAGTAAATTAAAATGTAGAATACTTAAAATTAATTGTTTGAACCTTTTAGGTAAAATTCAGTATTAATTTAAATATGACCCAACCTATGGCCGCTATCCCTGACGAATTATATAATGTTAAGTTTGCTGCGTACTTCGATTCTATGAAAGAGTTGTATATACTCGATGAGAAATTTAAGGTTATTTGTGATGCTTATTGTATAAGTACCGCCAAAACGGAGCTTTACAGGGATAAAAGCGATAAAAATCACCGACGCAGAATGAAGTTCGAAAATTTATCAAGAGAACTAGAAGAAGAAATACTGTTTTATATTATGAGAAACAGGTAATTAGTTTTCTTCTTTTTTAGAAAGCGCTATTTGAGATACGGCTCTCCATTCGGCCATTTTTTCTGCTCTTGTCAGGCCAGCATTTAATCCGCTGGTAGAAGGGAGAGTTACATAGGTAATTCCTTTTTGTGCAATAGTATGTTTCTGAAAATACTTTGCAGCAGCTTTACTTTCAAAAAAGACGTGCTTTATGTTAGGATATTGTTTGTGCAGACTTTCAAAATCGTTTATCGTTTCTTCGGTAATTGCAGCATCACTGCTTCCTTCTCTTTTACAGCTTTGCAAAACATTCCAAAGACCAATTTTATATTTTGTTAATAGTGCTTTTCGATCTTCGTACAAATCGCTAAATTCTTCTTCAAGAATAGCAAACATAATTTTCCAAAAAAGATTTCCCTTGTTGGCGTAATACTGCTGTTTGGCAATAGACTGTTCGCCAGCCATAGTGCCCATAATTAGAATAACAGTAGAATGGTCAATTAATGGTTGGAGGGCTTTTTTATACATGTTTTCGCTTTTTTTTCCTTTATTGTAAAATTATCAATAAAGATTTGAAATGAGTAAAAGAGTTCCTTATTACAATTTTCTCTCGTCCCATTCCCGTTTTAGCATTGCATATTGAAATTCACTTCCCCATTTTCCTTTAAAGAAAATATTCTCGATAAAGTGCCCTTCTTGTTTAAAACCGATACTTTTCAATAGGTTAATCGAAGCAATATTTTCAGCATCTACAATTTCAACAACTCGATGTATTTGTTTGGTGTCAAATAGAAAATCCAGAATGCCAACAAAAACCTCTTTTGCAAAACCTTTTTTTTGCTCAAGGTGCGAAATTGTTATTCCGATTTCGGCAATTCTTGTATCGTATTGATCAAGTTTAATTGCACAGTCGCCAATGAGTTGTTTGGTTTTAGTATTTTCAATTCCGTATTGTACCCATTCTCCAGCTTTGCCAAAATGTTTTGTTGCGTTTTCTTTAATAAATTCTTCAGCCTCTTCAATTGTCATAACATCAAAACCTTGATATTTTGTAACTTCTGGATTAGATCGATAGATATGAAAATCAGATAGATCTGATATTTTTAGGTGCCGTATGTTAAGTTGTGTCGTTTGTATATTTAATATTTCCATTATCTGAATTTCTGCTCGCAATAGCGCTTTTCAAATATATTTAATTATTTTCTGAAATATGCCCCGCTTTACAAAGAGATCCAAATTGAAAAAAAACTGCGCATCCTCAAACATTTTTAGAGTTGCGCAGTATTTTTATGTTTTTAAGTGTTTTAGAGTTTCAAAAATATCTTTTAAACCACAGAACAGCTACTTTTTCTTTCTTTAGTTAAAGGTTTAAGTCCAAGATTTTGAAACATTTGCATATCTTCTGATAGTCCTGGGTTTGGTGTTACTAGTAAAGTTTCGCGTTCTCCGGTAAAAATAGAATTGGCACCAGCCATAAAACACCAAGCTTGCTCTTCTTCTGTCATTTCAATTCTTCCTGCACTTAAACGTACAACAGATGCTGGCATAATAATACGCGCTGTAGCAATCATTCGAACCATATCCCAAAGAGGTACTTTCGGATTATTTTCTAATGGTGTTCCTTTTACTCTTGCCAGTGCGTTTACAGGAACAGATTCTGGATGAGTAGGCATTGTAGCTAAAGTTGCTAACATAGAAACACGATCGGCGGGAGTTTCTCCTAAACCAATAATTCCGCCAGAACAAACCGTAATGCCCGCTTTTCTAACATTATTTATAGTATCAAGACGCTGATCAAATTTACGTGTGCTAATAATTTCATCATAGTAACTTTCAGAAGTATCTAAATTATGATTATAAGCATACAAACCTGCTTCTTGAAGTCTTATAGCTTGCTCTTCGGTAAGCATTCCTAGTGTACAGCAAACTTCCAATCCGAGATCATTAACGCCTTTTACCATTTCAATAACACGATCAAAATCTTTATTATCTCGTACTTCGCGCCAAGCCGCAGCCATACAAAAACGGGAAGAACCTCCATCTTTTGCTTTTTGAGCATGTTTAAGAACAGTTTCTGTTGGCAAAAGAGCCTGAACTTTTATATCAGTATGATAACGTGCTGCTTGTCCGCAATAGGAACAATCTTCTGGACAGCCGCCTGTTTT
>NZ_DHEI01000136.1:4140-7862 GCF_002399805.1 Flavobacterium sp. UBA4854 | reverse complement strand
AGTTGCTGCCTGATAAACTAACTCAAGCAAAGGCTTATCATAGATGGCTTGAATTTCTTCTTTGCTCCAGTCATTTCTTATTTCCTTGTTCATTTTTTATTTTGATGCTTTATGATTTTTAGTCAAAAGTATCGTTTTGCTGTATCATCAAAATGTACCACTTTTTATATTTTGAGTAGTCCGGTTTGAATATAGCTTTGAAAGTGGTTTTGAAAACTTTTGGAAATCAACCGGTTAAGTAACGGTGAAATATGTACTAATTTTCGTTAAATATTGTTTCATTTTATAAAATGAAACATAAAATACCTGTTTTGAAACCTCTCAATTGAACAGTGTTTATAGTTTTGTAGGAAATTAAATAGTTTTATTTAATAAAAAATAATGTTAAAATACTGTATATCAATATATTTTATATATTTTTGTAAGGGGTTTAATACTATTATGTGTTTTAACATGTAAGAAATTAGATTATTGTGTGCTTCTGAAATTAGTTTAAAAACGAATATAGAATTTGGAAGCTAGTAGTAACAAATTCTCATTTTAAAAGAAATGTATGAGAATGAAAAGACCATATTTATCTGATCAATAAATTAGGTTTATAAAGTAGATTTCTGCTTTTAGTTTTATTTTGTTCTATGCCATTAAACAAATAAAATTGTGATATTTTTTTTCAAATTATAATGCAATTTTTTCCTTCCTAAATCTGTTTTTTTAGTCATTCGGTATTTTCTACGATTCAGACTTTGAATCTTTATCAGCCAGACCATTTAACAGCCATTTAATTAAAGCATTGCGCTTTAAATTTTTCCACCAGATTTCTATACTCTTAAGTTTAATTATTTACAGTCGTTAAGATTTGAGATACTTGATTTTACAGTATTTGCTAATCTCGAAATTCTATTATCCATGCAAAAAAGTTAAGGAGCAAAAGTTCTTATAACAGACTTGTCATGTCCATAAGTTAAATATTTAAAAAATTAGAAAATGAGTAAAAAACTACTTCTTTGTATCGTTCTACTAGGTTATTGTATTGGTTATGCGCAACAAGATGCACAGTATACGCAATACATGTACAACACAATAAACATAAATCCTGCGTATGCTGGTTCTCGAGGTGTTTTAAGCATTTTTGCTTTGCATCGAGATCAATGGGTTGGGTTAGATGGAGCTCCTAAGACTAATAGTGTTTCTGTAAACACCCCGATTAATAATAGTAATATTGGTCTTGGTGTGTCTTTAGTAAACGATAAAATCGGTCCTACAACAGAGAATCAATTTTCTGTTGATCTTTCTTATACAATACCAACTTCAGAAACTTGGAAACTCTCTTTTGGTATAAAAGGTACAGCAGATTTTTTTAATCTAGATGTTACCAAACTAAATCCAGAAACAGCTGGAGACCCACAATTTCAAAATCTGGATAATGATTTTTCGCCTAATGTTGGAGCCGGAATTTATTGGCATTCTAATAAGGCTTATATCGGATTCTCTGTTCCAAATTTTATTCAAACCAACCGCTATAATGATAATGATGTTGCGATTTATAAAGATAAAATCAATTATTATTTGATTGGAGGTTATGTTTTTGATTTTTCTCAAGAAGTAAAATTTAAACCTGCGCTTTTGACTAAAATGGTTGAAGGTGCGCCGCTTCAAGTAGATGTTTCTGCCAATTTTTTATTCTTTGAAAAACTCACTCTAGGAGTTGCTTATCGATGGGATGCCGCGATAAGCGCAATGGCAGGTTTTCAGATTACAGACGGATTATATATTGGTTATGGATATGATAATGAAACAACCAGATTAAGAAACTACAATTCAGGCTCACATGAAATCTTTCTACGCTATGAATTCTTCTCAAACAAAAGCAGAATTACAACTCCTCGTTTCTTCTAAAAATAGGGTATCATGAAAAAAACTATACTACTACTTATAAGTATTACTTCTTTTTCGTTTAGCAGTTATGCACAACAGGCAAAAGTCAATTCTGGAGACAAGAAATATGACAATTACGCTTATATCGATGCCATAAAAACGTTTGAAAAAGTTGCTAATAAAGGCTACAAATCTGAAGACATGTTTAAAAAACTAGGTAATGCCTATTACTTTAACTCAGAATTTGAAAACGCCGCAAAATGGTATAAAGAACTATTTGCAATGAACACAAGTGTTGAATCAGAATATTATTATCGATATGCACAATGTTTGAAATCGACAGGGCAAATTACCGAGGCTAATAAATTTCTGGATGAGTTTAATGCTAAATCAAAAAATGACAGCAGAGGAAAGCTCTATAAAGAAAATCTGAACTACTTGGATCAGATAAAAGCAAATTCGGGAAGATATAAAATAGAGGATGCAGGAGTTAACAGTAAATACTCAGATTATGGTTCATTTGTCTATAACAACAAACTTTATTTTGCTTCTGCACGAGATACAGGAAATTTTGTAAAGCGAAAACACACATGGACAGGAGAATATTTTACGAATATTTATAATGCCGATCTCGATCCTTCTACAGGAGGAGCATCAAAAGTAAATAAATTTAAATCGGCCATTAATACTAAATTTCATGAGGCATCACCAGTTTTTACTAGAGATGGCAAGACGGTTTATTTTACCAGAAATAATTACATCAACGGAAAAAAAGGTAAAGATGATAATAAAACCACTTTAATAAAACTTTACAAAGCGGAACTTGGAAAAGATAATAAATGGACCAATATCGCAGAACTTCCGTTCAATAGTGATAATTACAGTACGGCACATCCCGCTTTGAGCCCAGACGAAAAAACACTGTATTTTGCTTCTGATATGCCAGGATCTATTGGACAATCAGATTTGTATAAAGTCAGCATAAATCCAAATGGAGGTTATGGTACGCCAGAAAATCTTGGAAATACAATTAATACAGAAGGGAAGGAGACTTTTCCGTATCTAACTTCTGAAAATGAAATTTACTTTGCTTCAGACGGGCATCCAGGACTTGGAGGTTTAGATGTTTTTGTTGCTAACATTGACAATAACGGAAAAATAAGCAATATCCAGAACGTGGGATCAGATGTCAATTCTCCAAAAGATGACTTCGCTTATATTATTGATCCCGAAACGAGAAGAGGTTTTTTCTCTTCCAACAAAGACGGAGGACAGGGATCTGATGATATTTATAAGTTTTTAGAAACCAAAAGATTAAAGTGTATTCAGGAACTTGAAGGGATTATTACAGACGCCGAGACAGGAGCAATTCTTTCTGGTACGAAGGTCTCATTATTTGGTAGCGATATGTCACTCAAAAGTTCCACAATTTCTGATGCATCTGGCAAATACACTTTTTCTGTCGAATGCGGAAAAGTGTATTTTGTAAGAGCAGAGAAACCAGAATATAGCACAAAAGAACTAACTGTCACGATTGGAACAGAAAGCGGAAAAACTACTCTTCCAATCCAATTGGAAAAATCAACATGTAAGGTTACTGTAGGCGATGATTTAGGAAAATGCTTTGGCATCAAGATGATTTATTTCGATTTAGACAAGTCGAACATCAGAAGAGAGGCAGCATTAGATCTCGAAAAAATACTGGTTGTCATGAACGATTATCCTAATATGAAAATAGATGTTCGTTCGCATACAGATAGTAGGGCTTCACATCAGTATAACGAAGCTTTATCTGACAGAAGAGCTAAATCGACGATTCAATGGCTGGTTAAAAATGGAATTGCTCC
>NZ_DHEI01000136.1:3698-3976 GCF_002399805.1 Flavobacterium sp. UBA4854 | reverse complement strand
GCTGACGGTGTAAAATGTACCGAAGAAGAACATCAAGCCAACAGACGAAGCGAATTTATTATTACAGCTTTGTGATGACTAAAGACTATCATAAAATAGAAATATTATTATCATTAAAATTTATGGATAATGAAAAATAAAATTAAAATCATTTTGGTATTTATTACTTTGCTTTTGTTGACAAGTGCTTCAGCGCAAACAAATTATAGTTTTTCTATTGCCGATATTTTAAGTTCAATGCCAAACGGTAAAAGATTGCCTGATGGGACTATTGTAAA
>NZ_DHEI01000136.1:0-3518 GCF_002399805.1 Flavobacterium sp. UBA4854 | reverse complement strand
GATATTGGAGGATTGTTTACAGGAAATACACTTCCTGCCTATGTTGGAGATAAAACACCAACTAATTTCACAAAAATACAAATGGCAAATACGTTGAATGCAGATAATGGAATGGCAAATAATTGTTCTGCTAGTATTGGATTTAGAATTTATTTTGACCGACCTGTTGAAAGTATAAATTTTCTCGCTTTGGATATTGATGGGGTTCACGGAACTCCAAATGGAAATGCTGAATGGGTAACCTTTTTTGGTTATAATGGAAATACTTTTGTGCCTTATGCTAATGCTGTTAGTGGAGGAAATACACAGCTTGTAAATCAAACTATTAATATAGGAGCAAGCCATAGTTGGAGAACTTTAATTAATAATTCACTAGGAACAATAGCGGGTGCAAATCTTCCTAGCACAATAACCATTAGAAGACAAACACCAAACGGAGGGTCTGGAACACCAGACGATTTAAATCATCAAGTTTTATTTACCCCTCCGTTATCTACTACTCATGTTACAGATTTTTTCCTAATGACTGGTATTTGGAGTGTCACTGCTCAGGCCAATGTACAAGCATCGGGATTAAGTCCAATTGTAATTACAATTAGTTCTGATTTTGGTGATGCGCCAGATAGTTATAAAACGCTTTTGGCATCTGATGGAGCTTCACATGGAGTTGTAGGAACTCTTTCATTAGGAAATACTAATTTCGCCGAACCAGACGGACTTCCCTCTGTTCTGGCCGATGCTTCTATTGATGATGACGGAGTTCAAGTAATTCCTCCATTGACAAATAATGGGCAAAATATAAGCAGTTATACAATTGCGGCAAACTTTAATAATAATACTGGATTACCAGCAAACTATGTAGCTTGGATTGATTGGAATAACGATGGTGTTTTTCAAGCATCTGAAGGAACGACAGCTACATCACCTGCCGGTACTTTATCAGGAAGTGTTAATCTTACTTGGAATAATGTTGCTTTAACTAATACAGTTGGCCATGCACATACTTATCTTAGAGTTAGAGTGACAACAGAAGCAATAACAACGTCAGATTCTGGGAGTTCTTTTATAAATGGTGAGGTAGAAGATTATGCAATTGGTCTTCCTGCTACTACACCTGATTTTGCATGTTTTAATGTTGGAACTCCTTCTGGATTTATTAATGTTCTTGCAAATGATACTACAGGTAACACAATAGTTCCTGAAACAGTTGGTTTTGTTAATCCAGGTACAGGAACTAATCTAATTATAGATGGGTTTGGTGATATTGTTGGAATAACTATTCCGGGAGAAGGTGTATGGAAAGCAAACTCTGTTGGGTTGGTAAGTTTTGAACCAGAATCTGCCAGCGTCATAAATCCGACACCAATTGCTTATTTAGGAAGAGATGCTCAAGGAAATATTTCAAATAGTGCTTTGATCACTTTAACAGCAGCGAGTATACCTACTAACACTACAACGGTTATTGCAGGATGTTTACCAACAACATTAACGGCAACGGCTAGTGTTCCAACCGGTCAATCTGTTGTTTGGTATGATGCCGCTTTGGCCGGAAATATTGTTGCATCTCCAGTTTTAAGTACAGTAGGAACAGTAACTTATTATGCTCAAGGAAACAACGGTAGCTGTACAAGCGCTGTTAGGACACCAGTCACATTAACAATAACAGCACCACCAAATCCTGGAACTTTATTAGGTTTGCAAAACATTTGTCAAGGAACTTCTACTACTTATGCTACAAATGGAGATGTCGGTGGAATATGGTCAAGTAGTGATCCAACAATAGCGACTGTTAATGCTAGTGGAGTTGTTACAGGTTTATTGCCAGGTGTAGCAACTATAACTTATACGGTAGCTGGAACAGGAGGATGTTCAAACTTGTCATCAACTCGAACAATAACAATTGAAGATGCTCCTGATTCTGGTACTTTATCTGGAAACCAAAATATTTGTGTTGGAGGAACATCTGCCTTTAGTTCAAATGGAGCTCCTGGAGGTATATGGGAAAGTGATGATTTAGCTATTGCTACAGTAGATATAAATGGTGTCGTAACAGGAGTTTCACGTGGTACAACTCTCATAAATTATACGATAGTGCAAACAGGAAGCTGTTCTGTAATTCCTTCAACAATAAGCGTAACCATTATAGAATCTAATCCGGGAACTTTGTCGGGTAATCAAAATGTCTGCGTCGGAGAAACGACAACATTTACTACTGATGGAGATTCGGGAGGGGTTTGGACAACAGATGATGCAGGTATTGCTTCTGTTGATGCAAATGGTGTAATAACTGGTAATACTACTGGAAGTACTATAATTACTTATACTGTAAATGGTTCTAGTGGCTGCCCATCTGCATCGACAACTAGAACAGTAACGGTTAATGTTAATGCACCTGCAACAGCTGCAGATATTACGGGAGCAGATACAGAAATTTGTCCTGGAGATACTGCTGCATTAAGTGTAAGTTCTGCTACCGTAATAAATCCAGTATTTACTTGGTATGCAGATCAAACGAGTCCTAGTATTCTTAATATTGGAGCATCATATAATGTTTCTCCAACAGTAACCACAACGTACTACGTAAGTGTTAAAGGAGATGCAACTTGCGAAAATGATCCCAATACAAGAAAGCCAATTTTGGTAACAGTGAATGCATTAGGAATCGTTTCTGATATAACTGCTGCTGACGCTATAATTTGTTTGGGATCTACTGCGTCATTAACTGCCTCTTCATCTACGGTAACAACTCCAGTTTTTAGATGGTATGCCAGTCAGACGTCAACGGCTGTTTTAAGTACTGGAGCTTCGTATAATCCGTCTCCAATAGTTACAACGACCTATTATGTTAGCGTAAGCGGGGATGGAGTTTGTGAAAATGTCATCAACACTAGAAAAGCGGTAGTTGTCAATGTAACTCCTCTAGCTACACAATTGGATCTAACTGCTAATGATCGAACAGTTTGTAACGGTTCATCAGTTTCATTGACAGCTTCGTCTTCTAATGTAGTAAATCCTGTTTTCAGATGGTATGCCGATCAGACCTCAACAACTGTTCTTAATACAGGGCCTTCGTATAATGTTTCACCAATAACCACTACAACTTATTATGTGAGTGTAAGCGGAACAGGAATGTGTGAGAATCTTCCAAATTTTAGAAAAGCAGTTATAGCTAATGTAAATCCGCTAGGGCAGGCATCAGATATTACAGCATTAGATGCTATTACCTGTCCTGGACAAACAGTTGCTCTTACTGCTTCTTCAGCTACGGTTACATCACCTATATTCAGATGGTATGCCGATCAGACAACTACAACAGCCTTAAGTACAGGAGCTTCATACAGTCCATCTCCAACAGTAACGACAACTTATTATGTTAGTGTAAGCGGGACTGGAGTTTGCGAGAATGCGCCAAATACTAGAAAAGCAGTAACAATTTCTATGAATCCGTTGGCAACTGCGGCAGATATTAACACTACAGATCAGACAATTTGTACAGGTGATGCGGCACTACTAATTGC
>NZ_DHEI01000120.1:101895-109466 GCF_002399805.1 Flavobacterium sp. UBA4854 | reverse complement strand
GGTTTATTGTTTTTTCCGTAAAGCGAAACAATCTGCAAGCCAGTTTTAGAATCGATTTCGTCAGATACATTCTCGCCAGCATCAGCTGTTCCTCTAAAACCGTGTTCTGGCGCAAAAATGCTTTTTATTTTTACTTTTTGTTCAACTAAAAAATCGACTAAATGTTTTTCTTTAGTGATAATTCCCGTTTGGTTGGTTACAATTCCTACGGTTTTGCCTTTTAATAAAGGCAGGTATTTTTCAGAATTCTCAGCACCAGTTTTTATTTGCTGTGCAAAAGAAACCGCTGAAATTAGTATGCAAATTATTATATTTTTCATGGTAATTATTTTTTCATCTTGCCACAGATTAAAAGGATTAAAATGATTTTTGCCTCTCGCAGATTCCGCAGATTTAGCAGATAATTTTTTAAAAATAAAATCTCCTAAATCTGCGGAATCTGCGAGAAAAATTTTTAAATTTTGTGTCACAATAAAAAATTCTTTTAATCCTTTTAATCTGTGGCAAACTTTTATTTATTAATCTGTTTCCAGATTTTAGCACTAAAATCGTCTTTGTACATTAATCTGTTTGTTCGGCTTGGATTAACTCGATTGGTTAGAATAATTAAAAATCGGTTGGTATTTTTATTCATAAAGAAAAAAGTTCCTGTAAAACCCGTATGTCCAAAATCGTCTTTCGTAAAAAACTCGTCTGGTTTTCTTTTATCAAAACCTAAACCGCGATAAATTCCCTCTTTTGCAAGTGGTGAATCTGTAAACTCTTTTACAACATTGGCTTTTAGAACCTGTTTTCCTTTATAATTTCCGTTGTTCATTAGCATTTTACAGATTACGGCAATCGATTCTGCGTTGGCAAACAAACCTGCATTTCCAGAAACACCTCCAAAAATGGCCGCCGCTTCATCGTGCACATAACCTTTTATAGTATCTTTTCTGAAGAAATTATCTACTTCAGTTGGCATTACATTATCTATAGAAGTCCATTTTAACGGATTATATCCAATTTTCGAAATGCCTAATTCGGTATAAATTTCATTTGTGAACTCATCGAGTTTTTTTCCTGTTTTGGTTTCAATCATTTGCTTCACCAAAAGCAAATTTAAATCGCTATACAAATATTTCGCTCTCGGATTTGTATTTGCCTTTGCAATTCTTTCATAAACCGATGGATAAAATTCTGGATTGAGCCACATGTTTTTATAAATCTGAACCCAATTTTCTTTTGGTTCAAAAACCAGATATTTAGAATCGTAAACAATATTTTTGTTCACAAACATATTATCAAAAGGCTCAACATATTGTTCCGATTTTTGATTGCTCAAAAAAGGCGAATTATCTGGTGTAGAAAGTAATGCTTGATAAAAAGTGATACTTGGCGTTAATCCAGAAGTGTGCGTTAGCAATTCAAAAAGCGTTAAATCAGAAATAGCTGTGTTTTTGTACATCGGAACAATTTCGCCTACTTGATCTGTCAGTTTAATTTTTCCATCTCCAACCAAACGCATTGTTACAAGTGTTGCTCCTAAAACTTTGGACATTGAAGCCAAATCAAAAACATCATCTGATTTGACTAATTGCTTTTTAGTATAATCATGATAACCGTAATTTTTGGAAATCAGATTAAAATCTCCTGTTCCTACAATAATTTGCGCTCCCGGAAAAAAGCCTTTTTCGAGCGCATTTGTCATCATCGAATCGATATAAACCTCAGTTCGTTTTACATCAAAAGATTGCTTTGCCTTTTTCTGTGAATAACCTTTCGCTCCCAAAAAAATCAAGGAAACCATTATAATTTTAATACCAATATTTTTCATAGTACTATGGATTAATTTTTAAGTCCTGTCCTGCCATTAAAGGCTCATTATTGGTTCCTGTAATTTGTATTCTAACTGCTTTTACAGGCTGTTTCGGATAAATGGATGCGTTTCCGTAATCAAAATCAGCTCCTTTTATAAAATCAGTTCCATTGTACGAAAACTCCACAAAACCATTATTAATAATAAATCTTGGATGATGCGGAATTCCAGTTAAAACATCTATTTTAGAAGAATTTACAGGATTAGTAAAAGTATACAAAATCCAATCGCCATCTTTGCAAGCAACATCAGTACGTAAATAGGTTTCTTCATTATAATCTTGCAGATTCGAAATTGGAAACTTCGGATTTTCTGCCATCGAAGAAGTCACTTTCACTTCTGGTTCCTGATAAGGCGTACAATTGAATTTTACATTTGCTGCGGATTTTTTCTCTTCTTTATTTTCTACTGTAAAATCTAATCTATAGGTATTTTTTTCGCTGTAATTATCAATCAAAAATCTCAAACGAGGTTTTGATTTTAACGCTTTTTCGTCTGCATAAGTCTGAACTAATTTATCATTTTCAAAAAGCAAAACATTTTTGATTGTTCCATTTGCTCCATCATCTGTCGGATTAAAACTTAAATACCAAATGCCTTTTTTATCTACATGATCTGAGATATTTTCAGAAATCGTCAAAACTTCTGCTTTTGATGTATTCCAATTGGCAACAGGCAGTTTTTCAGCTTTTACTGATGGACTTGCTGCATATTCATTAAAAAATACTCTAAACAAGTAGCGTTCGTAATCTTTCGTTTGAATTGGTTCTGTGTATAGAGGCGATTGTCTTGTTGGTTCATTTCCATCTTTATCAAATCGTACAACAGCATTTTCATAAGGCGGAGTTACAGTAATTGTTCCGTTTTTATAAATCGCTGTTGGAGGAAAATCTCTAAAAGCAATTCCCATATCTGCCAGTCTTTGCAAATGACTGTGAGTTAATCTTCCGTAAAAATCATCCCAGTTTTTATCTTCTTTTTTAGACCAGCCAATTTCAGACAAAGCGCTGATTCTCGGATAACTTTGGTATTCCATGATTCTTGCAGGACGATCTAAATATTCGCTCCATAAAGCACCTTGTACTCCAATTATATTTTTTTGTTCCTCTGGCGTTAACTCAGCATCAGGAATTGGTTCAAACGAATACGCCCTTTTTGTATCGGTAATTGCTGCCCAACGGTGACCGCGTTCTGTTTCAGATTGCGCCATATCATAATACGTAAACTGTCCAGGCATCATGATGGTTTTATATCCTTTTTTTGCCGATTCAATTCCGTAACTAATTCCCTGCCAAGCAGAAATTAATGTGTTCGGATCAATTTCTCCGCCTTTCAGAATTTCATTCCAACCGTCTGTTTTTTTATGGTATTTGTCTACAATTTTCTGTACTCTTCTAAAGAAATAATTCTGAAGCTGAAAACTATCTGTAAATCCTTCTTTTGCCATCAAAGCTTGACATTTTGGGCAATGTTCCCAATTGGCGCGATTGACTTCGTCTCCCGCAATATGAATATATTCAAAAGGAAATAATCCAGATACTTCTCTAATAATCGAATCTAGGAGATCATAATTTTCTTCACGCCCAACACACCAAACATTTTTCACTTCGCCCTGAACACTTTTTAGTTCCTGCGTAATCGCACAACCCACTTCTGGATACGAAGCCGTTACAGCACGCGAATGTCCCGGAATTTCGATTTCTGGCATTACAGAAATACCTCGATCTGCTGCATAAGCCACAACTTCTTTAATGTCTTCTTGTGTATAGAAACCTCCATAACGTTTGTCTCCAGAACCATAAGATGGAAGCAAAACTTCGCCTGGACCTCTCCAAGCGCCTTTTAAAGTTAAATCTGGCATTGATTTGATTTCGATTCTCCAACCGTTATCGTCTGTTAAATGCCAGTGAAAAACATTCATTTTATGAGCAGCCAGCCAGTCGATATAATTTTTTACGATTTGCTTGTCGAAAAATTGTCTTGAACAATCGAGCATCATTCCACGCCAATCAAAGCGAGGATAATCTTCTATTTTCACAAACGGAACGGTTCCTTTTTTAACCTCTTTTGCAGAACAAATTTGAAGTAAAGTCTGGAATCCGTTTAAAACACCTTTATCCGTTTTTCCTTTTACGAAAATTCCGTTTTGGCTTATTTCTAATTGATAACCTTCATTTGGAAGATCCAATTTCTTATCGACCAAAAATGAAATATTATTTTTTCCATGTTTTTTTCCAATAGAAACAATTGGGGCAATTCCTGTATTTTTTGAAATATTTGCTGAAATATAATCGGCGCTGTTTTTTAATTTCTTGTCTACAACCACTTTTAATGGCGAAGGCAAAACCAACTGTCCAGTGTTTTGTTGAACTGATACAGGTTTGGGAATTAAGTCTAATTTTTGGGCTTGTACAAAACTAAGCGAACTTAGAAATAGGGCTAATAGAAGAATACTTTTTCTCATTTCTTTATATTTTTATTTTACTGAAAATTCAATCGGACTGCTTTCTGTCTGGGTCTGACTCAAAGCGGTGAGCGCATAAACGTAGTTTTCCAAATCGGCATTCGGAACTTCTAGTTTTAGAGCTGTTGTCACGTAATAAATATTCTCAGGATTTGAGAAATCAGTTATTCTTCCTTTTGGGAATTTGTAGATTACATATTTTTTGTCATTCAATGCCGCTTTCCAAGTCAAAACTGCTTTATCTCCTTTTTTAGCAATCACTGCATTTGTTGGCGGTTCTGGTTTTAGTCTTGTAATTCTATTCGCTTCTGGAGTTAAAGCAATGTATTTATATTCTTTTTGAAGAAGTGGTTGTCTCAAAGTATCTCCTTTTTTCAGAAAACTCGAAGCGGTAAAATGCATCGAACCGTCAATTTGAGGCAGTTTACGAATCATTTCAATCTGCTTCACGATTTGATCAGGACTTCTCCACTCCGGTTCTTTAGCCGATGTTGAAATTTTATAATCGCCATGTCCAACGTAAACATTAGCTCCATATTTGTGTTCTGCCCACCATTTTGCCAGAACTTCAAAATTGGCGCGGTCAAAACCAATGTGCCAATAAATTTGAGGTGTTACATAATCGATCCAGTTTTCTTTTTGCCATTTTAAGATATTGGCATACAAATCATCATAATTTGTCGCTCCAGCAACCGTTTTAGAACCTTCAGAATCTTTAGCAATATTTCTCCAAACTCCAAAAGGCGAAATTCCGAATTCAACTTCTGGTTTATTGGCAATAATGGTATCTCTAATTTGTTTGATGATTAAATCGACATTGTCTCTTCTCCAGTCGTCTTTATCTTTAAACTGGCGTGGTTCTTTAGCGAAAGCTTTTTCATCTGGAAATTCTTGCCCAGCGATTTTATACGGATAAAAATAATCATCCATGTGAACTGCCTGAATATCGTATTTACGAACAATTTCTCCAACAACAGAAGCCACAAAATCTCTGGTTTCCTGCAAACCTGGATTAAAATATCTCGTTTTTCCGTACGTCAGGAAAAGGTCTGGTCTTTTAAAATATAAATGATTTTTTGAAAGTACATCTCTTACCGTATCTTTCTGAACACGATACGGATTCAGCCAAACGTGAACGTTCATTCCGCGTTTTCCTGCTTCGTCAATCATCATCTGCAACGGATCAAAACCTGGGGCAACGCCTTGCGTTCCTGTTATCCAATGCGATGCTGGCTCTTTTGTTGATTTATAAAATGCATCGGCAGTTGGGCGAATCTGAAAAATTACAGTATTCATATTATAAGAACGCAGATTATCCAAAATGGCAATCATTTCGTTCTTCATTTCTTTATCTGATAATCCTGGTTTAGAAGGCCAGTCGATATTTTCTACAGTAGAAATCCAAGCAGCTCGCATTTCTCTTTTTGGAGATTGCTGACTGAAAATTTTAGTCTGAATCAGCAATAGCAAAATCATAATTTTTAGGCTTTTCATAAATTATTATTTTAGGTAGTTAGTATAATATTTTGGTTAGAAAAGTTTAATTGCAAAGGACGCAGTGGTTTACGCTATGTTCGCAAAAGTTTCTTTTCCTTTTTTTAAATCTCGCAAAGGCGCAGAGGCGCAATTTTTTTTTTGTTTGATGGTTATTTTTCTCTCGCAGATTTAGCAGATTCAATGGATTTAATTTGTTGCAAAAAAAATCTTTTTAATCCTTTAATCTGTGGCTATTTTTACTCTCGCAGATTTAATTCGCGGAAATTTGTGCAATTCGTGGCGAAAAAAAAATCTTTTTTAATCCTTTTAATCTGTGGCTATTTTTACTCTCGCAGATTTAATTCGCGGAAATTTGTGCAATTCGTGGCGAATATTTTTTTAATCCTTTATCCCGATAACTATCGGGAGTGGCAAAAAAATACCTAACAGGTTTTGAAAACCTGTTAGGATAACCAACCAAAATTTATGCTTTACGAATTATCGGTAGTTCGCAATGCACTTAACGTTACTCTGTTTTTATATTTTCGTTGAAGAAATCATGAAAAAACAAAAGCTGATATTTTATGGAATTTTCCCAATATTTAAGATTATGTTCGCCTGGACGTTCGATATAATCGTGATTTATTTTTAGATCCAGCATTTTTGCATGAAGCTCTCTGTTTACTTTCATAAAGAAATCATCAACTCCACAGTCAATAATTAATTTTAATTTATTGTCTTTTACCAAGTCCAACATATTGGTCACAGTATTCTGATTCCAGTTTTCAGGAAATTCAGTAATTGGCCCTAATCGTTTTTTGATATCCCAATTTTCAGGAAACGGACGAAAATCTACGCCTCCGCTCATACTTCCTGCTGCGCCAAATACATCTTGATGTTTAAAAGACAAATACAAAGCACCATGTCCGCCCATGCTCAAACCTGAAATGGCTCTTCCTTTACGATCTGAAATGGTTCTGAATTGTTTGTCAATAAAAGGAACTAATTCTTTTACCACATACGTTTCATATTTAAAACTCGGATCTATCGGACTGTCAAAGTACCAGCTTGAATAATTTCCGTCTACACCAACTACAATGAATCCGTATTGATCAACTTGTTTTCCCAATTCTTTAAAATCTTTTGCCCAAGAACCATAATTTCCGCTGTAGCCATGAAGCAGATAAACTACAGGAAATGCTTTCTTGCTCTTTTTATAATTGTCTGGAACCATGACACAAGTTTTAATGTTCTTCTGCATCGAAGGACTAAAAACTTGCAAAGTGTCAACCTTCGCAGCTTGAACTGCAAAGGCTATAAAAAGAAGAAAGAAAGTGTAAATTGTTTTTTTCATAATTGATGTTTTTATAAAATAATATTTTTGAAAAGCACTGGGAAAATACAAAAAATTATTTCAAACAATCTTTTAAAATAGTTACGGGATGCATGGCTTTTCTGCTCGTTCCATCAAAAATCTGATGGCGGCAGCTTGTTCCTGCAGCTGCAATTTCTGTTGATGCTTCTGTTGCCCTAATTTTAGGAAACAGCGTATCTTCTCCCATCTTCATACTGATTTCGTAATGTTCTTTTTCATAACCAAATGAACCCGCCATTCCACAACAGCCCGAATTATAAATCGTAACTGTATTATTTTTTGGAATATTTAGCATCGCAAAAGAAGCTTCTACGCTACTCAATGATTTTTGATGACAATGCCCATGGATTTTGATATTTTTCTCTTTTTCAGAAAATTGATCTTCGTGAATTTTTCCG